>WJKP01000028.1 GCA_014729025.1 Candidatus Buchananbacteria bacterium | reverse complement strand
GGCAGATACGCGTTTTTAGTAGGTGATAATCAGTATCAGTTATTAAGTGAAAAACCAGGTTATACCAAAGAAACCGTCGCACCGGTGGATTTAATTAAAAAAGATAAAATTATTAATCTGGATATTGGTTTGGAAAAGAAATAAAGATATCTTGACGTTTTTTTTAAAATATAGTAAGCTAGAAATCAAGTTTTAATTAATTTATCTCACACATCTGGAATTTTTCTTGTCCTAAAATAGGATAATCCGGATGGAGGTTAGAAAGGAAAAAATATGACAAAAATTCCAACAGTTTTAGAACTGTTAAAAAGTGGTGCCCATTTTGGCCACCAAGTTTCTCGTTGGCACCCTAAAATGAAACCTTATATTTTTGGTGTCAGAAATGGAGTGCATATAATTGATTTAGAAAAAACAGTAAAAAAACTGGAAGAAGTCCAGGATTTTATTGAACAAATAGTTTCAAAAAATGGGACTATTTTATTTTTGGGGACTAAAAAACAAGTTCAGGATGTTTTAAAAAGAGAGGCAAAACGATGTGAAACGCCTTATATTACTGAAAAATGGATTGGTGGTTTTTTAACTAATTTTTCAGTCGTAATTAAATTGACCCAAAAATATAATAATTTAGTTAAAAAAAGAGATAGTGGGGAATTGAGTAAATATACAAAAAAAGAACAATTGGATTTTGAAAGAGAAATTGATAAATTGGAGTCAGATATTTTTGGTGTAAAAGATATGACAAAATTACCTGATGCTATTTTTGTTTGGGATGTAAAAAAAGAAAAAACAGCAGTTAAGGAAGCTAAGGTTAAAAAAATACCAATTATTGGTATTTGCGACACCAATACTAATCCTGAAGGAATTGATTATATTATTCCAACTAATGATGACGCGACTAAAACAATTGATTTAATTATTACTTATATTGCTGATTGTATTATTGATGCTAAGAAAAAGACAAAAACCAAAGAACCTGCTCTTAAGGAAGGAAACGATAAGGAAAATAAAAATAAATAATTGAAGTTTAATTAATAATTAAAAGTAATATGGATCTTGAATTAATTACCAAACTAAGAAACCAAACCGGTGCAGGAGTTGCTGATTGTAAAGAGGCTTTGGCTGAAAGCAATGGTGACTTAGATAAAGCTTTGGAAATTTTAAGAAAAAAAGGCGCTAAAATAGCCGGAAAAAGAGCTGATAAAGAAGCAACTGAGGGTATTATTTATGCTTATATTCATGCTAATAATAAAGTCGGCGCTTTAATAGAATTAAATTGTGAGACTGATTTTGTGGCTAAAAATGAAGAATTTAAAAATCTGGCACATGACTTGGCAATGCAAATTACTGCGCAAAATCCTTTATATATATCAACAGAAGATGTGCCCGAAGATGTCTTAAATAAAGAGAAGGAAATTATCAAGGAAGAACTTTTGGCTGAAGGAAAGCCGGAAGAAATGCTTGATAAAATTATTGAGGGCAAATTAAATAAATGGTATGAAGAAGTTTGTTTATTAAATCAGTCTTTTATTAAGAATGAAGATTTGACGGTGGAAAAAATGATGAATGAAAAGATTGCCAGTTTGGGTGAAAAAATTAAGATCGGCAGTTTTTGTCGAAAGCAGATTAATTCGGTTTAAAGATAGAAAGTGAAAAGTTAATAACTTTAAACTTTCTGAAATTTTTAACTTTAAAATTTTTATGAAAATAGCTGAAGTACAAATAAATTTATGGGATAAGCCGCAACAGTTTGTAGTTGATGAGCTAGATTTACAGCTTAATGATTATGTAATAGTTGATATTGCAGCAACAAAAGAGATTGGCAGAGTAATTGAGATTAAAGAAATCGGTGAAAAAGATTATAAAAATTTAAGCCAAGAAACAGAATTGTCAACAATCATTAGAAAAGCCAATTGGAAAGATTTGGAAAAATTGGAAAATTATGAAAAGAATAAGCAATTGGCCTTGGATAGTTGTAAAAAATTGATCACTAAAAATAATTTACCAATGAAATTGGTTGATGTTCATTTTTCATTTGATGATAAGAAGATAACTTTTGCGTTTATTTCTGAGAGTCGGGTTGATTTTCGTCAATTAGTTAAAGATTTAACCAGGCAGTTTCAAAAAAATATTCGTTTACAACAGTTGGGTGTCAGAGATGAAGCCAAAGTCAATGGTGATATTGGCGCTTGCGGCGTGGTTCAATGCTGCAAAACTCATTTGAAAGAATTAGGCAATGTCAGTGCTGATCAGGCTGAATTACAGCAAGTTTCTCATCGAGGGGCGGAGCGATTATCAGGTATTTGTAATCGTTTAAAATGTTGTTTGCGCTATGAAAATGAATTATATAAAGAATTAACTCAAAAATTACCCCAAATTGGTAGCCAGGTAAAGACTTCAAAGGGGAAGGGGGAAGTTGTTGATTGCCATATTTTAAAGCAAACAGTCAGCGTCCGTTTAGGTGAAGAAGCTGATACCGTAGTTGAATTACCTTTAACAGAAATCAATTAAAAATAATCTTAATTAAACCGGAAGTCCTCTTTGCTTGTGCACAGAGGACTTTTATTTTTTTATAAAATACGGTAAAATTAAATCAAATAATTATTTAATAAAAATAATTTATGCCGGCTACAAAAAATAATAAAAAGAAAAAATCAAGCAAGAAAAAATCAAATATCAATAAAGAAGTTGTTTTATTAAAATTAATAGTGCTTTTTGTTGTTTTGGTAATTCCTATCGTTATAATTGTTATTAGTATGAATCAGCAAATGTTGGTTTTGAAATATAAAGAGAGTAGGAATATAAATGAACAAGTTAAAACTAATCTTAATAAATCCGAGGAAGAAAATTTTAATTTTGAGGCACCAATTCCAAATGAAAGAACCGGTAATATGGCTAATGTTTCTCAGGATAAAATCAATTCATTATTTGATAATTTAAAAGAATAATTATTAATTTTTTTTAATATGCTTAAAGTCGCGATCAATGGTTTTGGCCGAATTGGCCGATCAGCTTTTAAAGCTGCCATTAATAAAAAAGCTAAATTTAAAGTAGTTGCCATAAATGATTTAACTGATCCTGAGAATTTAGCTTATTTATTAAAATATGATTCGGTTTATGGGCCTTGGTATGGTCATAAAGTTAGTGCCAGTAAAAATACAATTACTGTTGATGGCAATAAAATTCCCGTTTATTCTGAAAAAGAACCAGATAAATTGCCTTGGAAAGAATTAAACATTGATGTCGTGATTGAATCAACAGGATTTTTTACCCAAAAAGAGGGTGCTGAATTACATTTAAAAGCCGGTGCCAAAAGAGTAGTTATTTCAGCACCGACAAAATCAGAAGATGTCGGTACTTATGTTATTGGCGCCAATGAAAAAAGGTTGAAAAAAAATGAAAAAATTGTTTCTAATGCTTCTTGTACTACCAATTGTACCGCGCCGGTGATTGCTATTTTACATAATAAATTCGGTGTAAAAAAAGCTTTAATGACGACTATTCATAGTTATACTTCTACTCAAAATATAATCGACGGACCTAATAAAAAAGATCTTAGAAGGGGCCGAGCTGCTGCTGAAAATATGGTACCAACAACTACAGGTGCGGCTATTGCCACTACTTTAACAATACCGCAATTAAAAAATAAATTTGACGGTATGGCTATTAGAGTGCCAACTCCTTGCGGTTCCTTAATTGATGTTACGGCAGTTTTAAAGAAAAAAGCGACAGCTGAGCAGGTTAATAAAGCTTTTACTGATGCTGAAAAAAATCCTTTATATAAAAATATCGTAAAAGTTGCCAAAGATCCTTTAGTTTTGAAAGATATTATTGGTTCGCCTTATTCGGCAATAGTTGAACCTGATTTTACAAAAGTTATGGGTGGTGATTTAGTTAAAGTCTTAGCTTGGTATGATAATGAGTATGGTTATTCTTGTCGATTGGTAGAAATGGTTGAAAAAATTAAATTATAAAATTATTTTTTATTGACAAAATTTAGTTAAATATATTATTATTAAATAATTCAGTAAAAAAGGAGGATCGTAAATTGAAATTGGAGGTTAGAAAAAAATTTTTATATTTTTGTTTAGGCGTAATTTTTGCGTTATTGTCCGCTAATGTTATACCGGATATTTTTATAGAGATACAACAGTCAAGAGGGATGATACCCACTGAGAAAGACGCCATGATTTATTTACGTAATAATATAGAAATACCAGATGGCATTGAGCTTGATGGTCCGTATGATTTTAATGAGCCAGGTTCTAAAGTTAAAATATTTGTTTATACTCTTAATCATTACAACAAGTTAGACAATGATGAAAATTTGTTTGAATTAAAGCGGCAATATCTTTTTATAGTTTGCAGGTATAATTCATATCGGACGATAATATATAACGGATCCAAACCTGATTCATCTCTAATTTGTGATCATTCGCTAAGCAAAATTGATTAATAGTTTTAAATAATAAAGACCTTAAGATTTGGACAACCTTAAGGTCTTTTTGTTATAATAACTAAAATTTAAAAAGGACTTTTAAAAAAGGAGGTGACTAGAATGAGCCAGATTGATTTTGTTTATCAAACCGTGGATGTGTTAAATCTTAATCTTTTTGAACTTAAGACGGCAAAACAGATTTATAAAGATATGGATTTAACCATTATGAAAAGTCAAGAATTTAAGTTTCAAGAGCGTCGCGTTTGTCTGGCGATTATTGGTGAAAGCCATTTTATTTGGATTGAAGGCTTAATGTTGGAGCTTTTGGCTTGCACTGAGCTTGGTAATAATTTGCCGATAGAAACTTATTTAGATAGAAAAGTTCAGGGGCATAATTTGAACGGTCTGGCTTATTTAAGAGATTTTGGGCCTTTAAGATACACGATTGGAGTAAATTTTGCGCCCTATACTCCTGATCCGTTTAAAGATCTGCCTCAAACCGAACAAAATAAAGTTTGTTTAATGGAATCTTTCCCTTTTAATCATAATGGGAAAAATTTAGCTTGCTGGACAAGATTGCAGCTGATTGAAGATTATAATCGGCTTTTGCTTTTTACCAGCCATGCTTATCCGCCTGATTATATTGTGTTGACTCATTCAACTTTTACTTTTATTTAAAAAAGGGAAGCATTGAAATATTTGCTTCCTTTTATTTTTTTCTTTAATTTTGTTATAATAGAGTCAAGATGACCAAAAATCAATTCAAACAATTTATAGGATTTTTATTAAAGCATAATTTAATTATCGCACCTCAGTATAATGCTGAGGGATATTTGCATTTAAACGAATTAAAAGATTCTAATGATTTATATCTTGGTACAGAATTGCCATTGGATTCCTGGAAATGGTATATGTTGCCGCCTGATCAGAAAATGTTTGAATATAAGGGCGAGAAATTAAAAGAAACCTTACCTCAAATACCCAAACAAGTTTTTCTCGGAGTTTCAATTTTAGATATGCAGGCTTTGACTTTATTAAATCAGGTTTTTGAAAAAGATCCGTATTATCAAGAAATAAAAAAGAAAACAATTGTAATTGGCACATCTTTGGTGCCTGAAGAAAATTTTTATCAATTTTTTGAAAAATTTGAAGAAAATAAACTGGAACATTTACAGTTTGATCTTTTTTTAGCTGTCCAAAAGTCAGGTTATAAAATTTATTCAGGCTCTGAAGACGGTCAGCGTTTGTTGGATAAATTTGGTTATAAAAATTATCAGCATATTGAGTATGCCGGGCCGATCAGGGAAGAAGGTTTGGATAGACAAATGGTAGAAATAAAAGATGCTATGCAAAATTATCATGAGCAAAAAATTTGGGATGATTTGGATAAACGGTGCATTCAATGCGGTAAATGTACAATAGCTTGTCCGGTTTGTTTTTGTTTTCGTATGTATGATCAGGCTGATTCGGCCAAGGATACCGGTTATCGTAGCCGTTGCTGGGATTCGTGTTTTTATAATGAATTTACACAGGTGGCGGGTGATTCACCCAAAGATTCCAAGCATCGTTTTATGAATAAAACAGGTGAAAAAATATATTTTTGGTATGAACATCATTTTGTCAGAACCCCGGACACATTTTCTTTGCCCGGTTGTGTTGGCTGTGGCCGTTGCACTCGAACTTGTCCGGCTGATATTGATATTAAAAAAACAATTCAAAATATTTTATCTGCCAGGAAAAAGATGTTAAAGAAAAGCAAGAATGATGGTTAATAATCTATGATTAATAAATACAAAACTTATAATTGTAAAATTTTAAAAATTAGCCAAGAAGGTTCTAATTCTAAGAATTTTAGTTTAAGTTTACCTTATAAAAATTTTAATTTTACAGCCGGCCAGTATGTTATGATTTCAATACCCGGTTTTGGCGAAGCGCCTATTTCTATCTCTTCTGATATGAATAAAAAAGATCATTTTCAATTAACCGTCAGAGAAGCCGGTACTTTGACTTCAGAACTTCACAAAAAGAAAAAAGGGAATATTATTGGTATTCGCGGTCCTTATGGCCGACCGTTTCCAATTAAATTAGGCAAAGATAAAACCATTTTAATTGTTGCCGGTGGTTGTGGTATTGAACCTGTTCGTCCTTTAATTTTGGATGCTGTTAAAAATCCCCAAAAATATAAAAAAGTTTATATTTTTTATGGCGCTAAAAACGAAGATGCCATGATTTATGCTCAAGAATATGATAAGTGGCGTAAGGCTTGTGATTTTAATTTAACTTTGGATAATCCTAAGAGTAAAAAATACAGAAAAGGTGTAGTAACAAAGTTATTTGATGTAAAAAAAGTGCCTAATGATGCGATTGCTTATGTTTGCGGTCCGCCTGTTATGTATAAATTTGTTATTGATAAAATGATTAAACAAGGATTTAAACCGGAAAATATTTTCATGTCCTTGGAAAGACATATGGATTGCGGGCAAGGCGTTTGTCAGCATTGCGCTATTGGGCCTTATTATGTTTGTAAGGATGGTCCGGTTTTTTCTTATGAAGAATTAAAAAATTTAAAAACTTGGTTAAAACCAATTTAATTATGACTAGATTTTTAAAAAGAAAAATTTTCAACTTAGTCGCTTTTGTTTCAATTACCTTGCTTTTGGGCGTTGGGCAGTATTATCAGCAAATTGAAGGTTATTTGCAAAAAGCTTTTTATAGTTTTTTGGCTTTAAGTATTGTTTATTTTTTATATATTATAATTGAAAAATTTTTTTCGCCTAAAATTTCAGTAGCTAAAACCCGTTATAGTTTTCGCCGCACTTTATCAATATTTTATTTGGTAATTTTGTTTATTATCTTAATGGCAATTTGGGTTGAAAATACGCAGGCTTTATTGGTTTCCTATGGTTTAATCGCTGCGGGTATAACCATTTCCTTGCAAGATTTTTTTAAAAATTTAACGGGCGGATTGATTTTATTTATTAATAGGAATATTAAAGTTGGCGATCGTATTGAATTAAAAGAGCGCAGAGGTGATGTTATTGATATAAATTTTTTATATACCACTTTGCTGGAATTAAATGAGTGGTCCAGTGGTGATCAGCCGACCGGCCGTTTGATTATTTTGCCTAATCGTTTGATCCTTTCCGAATTAGTGACCAATTATAATAAAGATCATAATTTTATTTGGGAAGATTTGAAAATGCCCATTACTTATAACAGTGATTGGCAAAAAGCAATTAAAATAATTTTGCAATTAGTTAAAAAAGAAACAAAAAGTACGATTGAAGTTGCCGAAAAGGGAATTAAGCGTCTTGAGCGAAGATATTATTTACCCAGAAAGTCAACCGAGCCCAAGGTTTTAATTAGTTTAACTGATAATTGGATAGAATTAAGTGTGCGTTACATTGTTGAAGTCAGAAATAGAAGCGAGGAAAGAGATAGAATTAGCCGTTTGATTTTAAACGCGCTTAATAAAGAAAAGAATATTAAGATTTCTTCAGAGACTTTAACTGTTTATAATAAATAATTGGATTTGGATTACCAGATTTTTAGCTATTTAATTAAAAAACAGAGCAATTTGAAATAAATTAAAATTGCTCTTTTTTGAAAAATAATATGATTTTATTTTATATATTAGTTTTAATTATTGCTTTTTATTTATTGGCTAAAATTAGTGATAATTATTTTGTAGTATCTTTGGATCAGATTGCCAATAGATTAAAATTATCATCGGAAGCCTCAGGTGCTACTTTAATGGCGGTTGGTTCCAGTGCCCCGGAATTATTTATTGCTATTATTGCTTTAGCAAAACCCGGTGATCATGAGATGATTGGCATGGGTACTATTATTGGTTCAGCTTTGTTTAATATTTTAGTGATTGTTGGTGCTTCAGCTTTAGTTAAGAAGGCGGTTTTAACTTGGCATTCGGTCATGCGTGATACGATTTTTTATGCTTTTTCGATTTTATTATTGTTGTATGCTTTTAAAGACGGAATAATTGAATTTAATGAGGCTTTTATTTTTGTGATTTTATATATAATTTATATAATATCAGTAATTAATTGGAAGAAAATTGCTCCTTATAAGGATATAGATGTAGTTGAAGATATAGGCAAGGGATGGCAGGAAAGGACCCAAAAGAAATGGTATAATATTTTCAAACCGTTTGATAAATTATTGGAATTGGTTTATAAGCCGATTAAAAATTATTTATTAGTTTTTTTATTTTCGATTATTTTAATCGCTGGATTAAGCTGGGTACTGGTTGAAAGTGCGATAGTGATTTCAGTTTTTTTGGGCATACCATCAGCCATTATCGCTTTAACGGTTTTAGCCATGGGAACTTCTGTGCCGGATTTAATTTCTTCTTGGATTGTGGCTAAACAAGCTCGCGGGGGAATGGCGATCAGTAATTCGATCGGCTCAAATATTTTTGATATTTTATTCGGCTTGGGTGCGCCTTGGTTTATTATTTTATTATTTTCTAATGAGAAAATTGCAGTTAGTACGGAAAATTTATATAGTTCAGTTATTTTGCTTTTTGCTACGGTGATTGTAATAATTTTTATGTTAATCGCCAAACGTTGGAAGCTGGGGTATCGGGCCGGTTATTTTTTAATATTTTTATATATATTATATTTAGCTTGGGCGATTAGCCAAATTTATATTTAAATTCGATTAATTGTGTCAATTAATTTTAAAAATAGAATACTTGTTTCAATTACTGGTTCAACCGATAAAGATTGGCAGGATAAATTACAGGAAATAAAAAAGAACAAGATAACCAAGATAGCTCTTTTTTTAGAAATTTTTTCTCAAAAAAGTCAGCGTCAAAAAATCTGCCAAGCACTGGTTAATTCTTGTGTTAAAGAGATTCCTTTGGTTCATATTCGAGATGATATGGATAAAGATGAATTAAGATTTTTAGCTGAGAATTTCAAGACAAACTGTTTTACGATTCATGAGAGTCATTTTAAAAATTTAAAAAAATGGCATGGTTATTATAAAAAATTATATTTGGAAATGAATTATGACAATTTTATAAATCGCTTAGTTGATGTCAATAAAATAGGCGGGTTTTGTGTTGATTTATCTCATTTTAAGGCTGCTGAAGAAAAATGGAGTAAAGAGTTTGTTTATGTGCTTAAAAGACGTAATTTGGATAAATTATTCAAATGTAATCATTTGAATGGTTATGATTATAAGAAAAATATTGACTTGCACACTGTTAAAAATTTAAAAGAATTTGATTATTTGCAAAGTTTGCCGGAATTTGTTTTCGGTGATTATATTGGTATTGAAGTTTTTAATTCAATTAAAGATCAATTGAAATTCAAAGAGTATTTAGTAGCTTTTTTAAATAAAAGATTTTTAAAAAAATAAAAAAGGCGGTATATAACCGCCTTGAAATTTTAATGGGGGAGGCATCTGCCATTTGGGACGTTATTGGCTTTTAAAAACGCATAAACCAGTCCTGTATTATCAGCTTCTTGTTGAAATGGTTTTGCCTTGATTTTAATTTTTTTTACTTCGTCTTCAGATAATATTGTTGCCCAGGTGCTGCCAGTAAAAGCCAGGGTGCAATTAAATTTACCTGGCCTGTAAATTTTTAAAAGCACTTTTTCAATGTTTAAACTGGAAATATTTGCGCTTGATAAAATAAAAATACCTGATTTTGCTTTTTTCTGCCATTAATTTACTCCTCCTCGTACTTTATTTTAAAAAGGCCGGAAATTTAATCCTGCCTTTATTGACTTTCTAGTTCTTTAGAAATTAATGAATATTTTTCATCCGGAATATTTTTTAATAATTCGACCAAGCAGCCTTGTATTTTGAGTTTTTTGGCTTCATCTTTAGATAGTTTAAAAGCTAAAGCGCTTGGTTTTTTGACTGTGGCCGGTTTTAACCTTCGTTCACAAGTACATTTAACCAGTGATAAAATCATACCGGTTGTACAGCCTGGTTTGCTGATTATATAAATATCAGGCATTTAAACCTCCCTTTAATTAGGATTATTTTATTGTATTAAATTTTTTTAAAAAAGTCAATTTACTATTACTAATAATCTTTTTTTTTGTTATAATGATAATAGAGTATTTATAATATTTATGTGTTTATCTATTCCTTATAAAATTAAAAAAATTAACGGACAAAAAGCAATTGTTGATAATTATGACCAGCAGGAAAGAGAAGTTAATGTTGAACTTATTGGTAATTTAAAAATAGGCGATTGGATTTTGTCTCTTAATAATTTTGCTACGCAAAAAATATCAGCGAAAGAAGCTGAAGAAATTATAAAATTATTTAATTATGAATAAAACAAAACAAGGAATATTTTTGGTATTAATAACAGCTGGTATTTCAGGCGTGTCTGTTTTTATGTCAAAATTTGCTGTTCAGGCTGTTGGTAATTCTCATGTTTTTACCACTGGTAAGAATCTATTAGTTGGTTTGGTTTTAACCGGCTTAATTTTGACTCCCTTTATTTTGCCTCGTTTGAAAAAAATAAAGTTTAATGATTGGTTGAAATTATTTTTGATCGGCATAATCGGGGGCTCAGTGCCTTTTTTATTGTTTTTTAAAGCCGTTAGTTTAACCTCAAGTGCTGTTAATACTGCTTTTATTCATAAAACCTTGTTTATTTGGGTGAGTTTATTGGCAGTTTGGTTTTTAAAAGAAAAAATAGGCGGTTTGCAGTATTTAGCTTTAGCTTTATTATTTTTAGGCAATTTTGCTTTATTAGGGTTTAAATTTATAAGTTTTGGCTATCCTGAGTTATTGGCTTTAAGCGCGACTTTAATGTGGGCGATTGAATTTGTTATTGCTAAAAAGGTTTTGCAAAATATTGATTCGGAAATAGTGGCTTGGGCCAGAATGTTTTTTGGCTCACTTATTTTATTGGGTTTTATTGGCTATATTGGTAAATTGGGTGATTTATTGATTTTAAATATTAATCAATGGTTATGGGTATTTTTAATTTCCGCCTTTTTATTGGGTTATGTTTTAACTTGGTATAAAGCTCTAAAATATTTACCGGCAGTTACTGTTACTTCGATTTTAGTTTTGGCTTCACCTTTAACAACTTTATTAAATGGTCTGTTTGTTACGCAAACTTATAAATTTGGCCAAATTACTGGTTGTGGCTTAATAATTTTTGCCGGGGCATTAATATTTTATTCATTCAAACAAGCAAAAGATGTCTCAAGGACAGCTAGACAATTCAATTAAAGGTTTATTTCAATGTGGTAGATATGCTTTTATGCCCAATTATTTTTCTTATTGCGGTCCTAATAAAAATAAGGCTTTGTTTGAATATATAACAGAAAATTATCACGATCCTAATTTAAATCGAATATTGTCCGAATTTGAAGTTATGCATCCTTATTTAAAATTAATTGCTCATAATAATCAAATTAAAGATGAATTTGCCCCGCGGGTAATTGAAGCTTATTGGCTGGGCAATGAATTAACAGAAAATGTTAATATTAAGAATTTATATCGCCATTTTACTGAAAATAAAAATTTAAAATCAAAATTACAAAAAAATGTAATTGAAAGAGTCCTGGGTTATATTCCCAATAGAACTAAGCCTCATCATAATTTTCATGTTATGAATATGTGGATCAGAACAGGTAAATTAAATATTAAGCACACTTTAAAATCAATTGATGAATGCAGGATATCATGGGGTAAGGTTAAAAAAATCAAAAAAAATTCAGTTATTATTGAATATCAGCCCTTGATAATTGAAAATGATAAGTTGAAATTTGGTGAAATAATTGACAGGGAAGCTTTGACTCAGATTGATGACAAGGGTTTTGTTCAGGATTTGCAAGTAAATGATATTGTCACAATTCATTGGGGCTGGATTTGTGAAAAAATTAATCAGAAACAATTAATTAATTTAAAAAAATATACCTTGGAAAGTTTGAATATATTTAATCAACAAGTATTAGAATTTTTATATGCCTAAAAATGAAATTTCTAAAACACCAGAACAGCTTAATTTTGAATTATTTAAACAAAAATATTTAGAAGCATTAAATGATAATGATCCGGAAAATCCTGACATTTATAAGGTTTTTTTAAGTCAGCCTGATATTTTGTTAGTGTTAGGAAAATTAAAACCGGCAACCGAATTTTATATGCAAGAAGAAAATATTGAAGAGTTTAAAAGGCGAGGATATTGGAAAAAAGATTCAATTGATGATTTTTTAAATTTATTAAATAAAAAATTCAACTTACAAAATTTTAAAAAATATACTGAAGGGGGCGATTTGTCTTATTTGATTTATGATGTAGCGCAAATAAAACAACAAATTAAAAAATTTCCTGAATTACTGCCCTGGGATGAAAATAAAACTTTACCTAATTGGATTGATAGTAATTTGGATGCCGGAGTGCATTTAGATTACATAAACGGCGCGTTATATGGTTTTCCTAAGTCTGCGATTGATTTTTATTTAGAAAAGGATAGTTTGATGGACGTTGATTTTCAGGGGATTGGCACTTACGGAGAAGATTATGGTGTGCCCCCAGGAGAATTAGCGCCGGACGTTCTTGTTAGGGAACAAGCTAAAAAGAAATTTTTTGAAAAATTTGAAAATGATCAAAAAATTCAAACTGAATTATCTAAAATTGACGCGCTTAAAGATGAGATACTGCAAATTAGAGATGAAATAATAAGCAAAAAAGACGCCGAGGACGAGCGTTTAAAATAATAAAATATTATGCCTAAGAAAAATAAAAAACCAACCGTAGCTATTTTTGGCTTAACTTCTTGCGAAGGTTGTCAATTCGCACTTTTGGATTTGCATGAAAAATTTTTTGAATTAACCAAATATATTGATATTGACGAGTTTAGATTAATTGAA
Organism: Candidatus Buchananbacteria bacterium; assembly: GCA_014729025.1. Classification (GTDB taxonomy): domain Bacteria; phylum Patescibacteriota; class Patescibacteriia; order CAIXNZ01; family CAIXNZ01; genus WJKP01. Next base: position 9,525 of record WJKP01000028.1, on the reverse strand, counting down.
GATGAACGTGAACGGTCTCATTATGATATTTCTTTTGTCGAAGGTAATCCGGTTACTTCTGAGAATTTGGAGATTTTAGAACGGATTCGTGAAATTTCCGATACAGTTGTTGTTTTGGGGGGGTGTGCTGATATTGGGGGAGTTTGGGAGATTAAAAATTACCATGATTATAAAAAAATGGGCTGTTATGTTTATGATAAATGTGATACGATTGAAAATCGTAAAATTATTGAAGTGCCAAAAGCAATTAAAGCTGATTATGTTATTCCGGGTTGTCCGATTAATGCCCAGAATTTTTTAGATTTAGTTTTTAATATTTTAAATGGAAAACCTTGGGCTTTAAAACAAAACCCGGTTTGCTGGGAATGCCAGATAAATAAAAATCCTTGTTTACTGCAGCAAGGCAAAATTTGTTTAGGACCGATTGCGCTTGGCGGCTGTAATGCGGTTTGTTTGAATTCTCGTCAGGAATGCTGGGCTTGCCGTGGAATTTTAGATCAGGCTGATCAAAAAATAATTAATTTGATTAAAATTTTGGTTGATCATGGCTGGACAAAAGCTGATATTTTGGAAAAAATGGAATTTTTTGGGGCCAGAGACAGGATTGAGCAGGCTTTAGCTGCAGCTGATAAAGATAAAAATAAATAAGTTTAAATACTTGACATTAATTAAATATTGTTTATAATGTAGCCAAGTTAGATGAGTTTTCGCTTCACCAGGGATTCCCCTCCCTCGGGTGATAGCGGGATCTCATTAACTGGGGAGCCCAGCTATAATAGCTTGCTTGTAGTTCTAGCGAATAATTTTCCTGTTTCGCCGCCAAGGCTCCCAAATCTCTTTTTAGGGCGCCCCTTGGGGCGCCCTAATTTCGTCTCAAAGAAAAAAGCCGAGAATTAATTCTCGGCTTTTTCGCGGTCGGGGGACGACGCGTTAGGCCATTTTTATTTTTCGGTCATGATCCCAGCCACAGGGGCAGGTACCTCCTGAATCAATGAATCCGCCGCAACCGGCGCAACGATTGCCATTAAAACAGCCGGGATATTGAGATTTTTCCGGTGTTTGTTTTTCCTTGGCTGATCGGCCATCTTTGAAGTCTTGCAGCGCAGCCAATACTTGATTGACAGCCATTTGGTTATGGTTGTTTCTGATCATTTTTATGGTAGCAGAACAAAGGTGGGTAAGTGTTTCCAGTTGTTCAAAAATCGACATTGTTTTTGTCTCTTTTGTACCGCAAGCACCCGGTCTTTCTGCCCAGTGATCAGTTCCGCCGTTACAGCAACCGCCGTCATCAATGTAGCTGTTACAACCAGCACAACGATTACCAAAACGTCCTGGATAAACAAGTTCAGCGTATTTAATTTCGGTGTTAAAAGATTTTTCATCGGTGAATTCCTGAAGTGCTGTAAACAGTGACTGTTTCTGTTCAATGGTGCGATTGCCTTGCTGAACCAGTTTAATTGCTGTTGCACATAAACTGCTTGCCCTTGCCGTTTGGTCGGTGTTAGCAACCATTTAAAATCCTCCTGTTTAGAGTTAATTTTGCCCTGGTATTAGCAGGGACTAAAGAACGTTAATTAAAAGATATCAATTTATTTACTGTTTGTCAACTTTGATTTTATTTATTTTTTTGTTATAATGTTATCTAGAGTTTTGATATCTTTGTGTTTTTACTATTTTACACTAAAAATTTATAATCTAATATACTGTAATTTAAATTATTATGACAAAATTTTTAACTTTTGATTTAAACAATGCTTATTCTGAATTAAAACAAAAAGCTGAGCTGGAAGCTATAACTAATAAGGAAGCATGGAATTCTATGGTTGATAATTATGTGGTGGAAAAAGTTGATATTGGTGAATTGGATCCTGATCAAGATTTGGAGCAAATAAAATTGGATTTAAAAGCAAAATGGCCAATTTATGAAGAAAATTTGAATATAAAATAGTATAAAACCCCTTTTTTTAAAAGGGATTTTATTATTAATAATTTTTTATGAAAAAATCAATTAAACTTTTATTAATTATTTTGTTGGTTTTCGTGGTAATTGTTGCGGGTATGATTTTTTATTATTATGATGCTATTTTAAAACCGGTTTTAGGTCCGCCTGTTGCCGATGTTTCGCAATTATTAGAAAATACAAATCAAACAGAGCAGCAATCAGAGCAAATAGCAGTAAATGGAGAATTGCAACCAATACAAAAAGGCCCCTTTACTATTTTGGGAGATTTTAATATTGAAGTTTTTGCCAAAGATTTAAACAAGCCCAGGGTTTTGCTTTTTGATCCGCAGGGGAACTTATTGGTTTCGGCAATGGGGGAAGGCGCGGTTTATGCCATTAAACCAAACGGTGAAAAAAATAAACTAGTCGGTGATTTATTTAATCCGCATGGCTTAGATATAAAAGACGGTTATTTATATATTGCTGAAACCGATAAAGTTAGCCGTTATAGTTATGACGCTGCCAATTTTAATTTAGGCGAGCAAGAGATTTTATTTGATTTACCGGCTGATGGAGGGCATTATACCAGGACAATAAAATTTGGGCCGGATGATGATTTATATGTCGCTGTTGGTTCTTCTTGCAATGTATGTTATGAAGATGATGAACGGCGTTCTGCCATTTTAAAATATAATCAGCAGGATTGGTCATATGATATTTTTGCAAAAGGCTTGAGAAATACTGTTTTTTTTATTTTTCATCCGCAAACTAAGCAAATTTGGGGACTTGATATGGGACGTGACTGGTTAGGTGATTATTTGCCTCCAGAAGAATTAAATATAATTTTAGAGGATCGAGATTATGGCTGGCCGCTTTGTTATGGTGATAATGTCCATGATACTGATTTTGCTGAAAATGTTGAAAATCCTTGTGTAAATACTGAACCGCCGATTTATGAATTGCCGGCGCATTTTGCACCATTGGGTTTAGTTTTTATTGATTCACCGATTTTTCCAGAAAGCTGGCAAGGTGATTTATTGGTTGCATTGCATGGTTCCTGGAATCGTTCTAACCCAGGAGGATATAAAGTTGTGCATTTAGATGTTGAAAATAATCAGGTTTTATCTCATGAAGATTTTATGACGGGCTTTTTGACGGATCAAGGCGTAATTGGCCGGCCAGTTGATTTAGTTTTTGGGCCTGATAATGTTTTATATTTATCAGATGATAAAGCCGGTGTCATTTATAAAATTAACAGATAATAAAATATAAAAAACCGCAGGTTTCAACCCTGCGGTTTTCCTTTTATTAATTTTTAAATTAAGGTATAATAATAATAATTAATTTTTTGTTCAAACCTGCCAATATGGCTAAAAAAAAGACAATTACAATCAATCATATTGCCAAAATGGAAGGGCATACCGGTTTTGTTGCTCATATTTTGGATGGTAATGTGACTAAAGCCAAGATGGAAACCAAAGAAGGTGCACGTTTAATTGAAGGCGTGCTTTTGGGGCGTGATTATTTTGAAGTACCAATGATTACCGGTCGAATTTGCGGGATTTGTCCGATTGTTCATTTTCTTTCAACTACGCATGCCATAGAAGAAGCTTTTGGTATAAAAGTTTCCAGCCAAACAATTGCTTTGCGCAAAGTTATGGAGCTTTTGCAAATTATTCATTCCCATGCCTTGCATATGTATTTTTTATCTTTACCTGATTTTTTTGAGATTGAAAATGATTTGAATTTTATTAAAAAATATCCCAAAGAAACTAAAGCCATATTAGGGGTGCGGCAATTTGCCATAGATATGGTTGAATCAATTGGGGGGAGAGTGGTTCATCCGTTAACAATTGAAGTCGGCGGATTTAAAAAATTACCTTCAATTGAAACAATTAATAACGCCTTGGCTGATTATAATTCGATCATAGAGGATGCCTTATTTGTCGGAGAATTTGCCCAAAAAATTAAATATCCTGATTTTGAACGTAAAACCGAAATGATTGCCTTATACGATAAAGATGAATACGAAGTGCTTTGGGGCAATATTATGACTTTGGATAATAAAAAATATAAAGTAAAAGAATTTTATGAAAAAATACAAGAATTACATCAACCATTTGAAAAAGTAAAACGTACTCATTATAAAGGGGAGCCTTATTTTACAGGCGCTTTGGCACGTTTAAATATAAATTTTGATTTATTAAATCCTAAAGCTAAAAAACTTTGGCAGGATTCCAAAATCCCGGTACCGACTTATAATATTTTTTATAATACTTTTGCCCAGGCAGTGGAAATCGTTCATTGTATAGAGGAAATTAATAAAATATTTAAACAGTTGGGTAAAATAGATCAAAAAAATACTAAAGTTAAAGTTAAACCTCGGGCCGGTGAAGGGTATGGCGCTGTTGAAGCTCCCCGCGGCATTTTACTTGATTATTATAAATTTGATAAAAACGGTAAAGTCTTGGCAGCCAATATTGTAACGCCGACTGCTCAGTTTTTGGCAAATTTGGACGCTGATTTAAAAGCTTATTTACCCAATATTTATAAATTACCGATCGCTAAAAGACGAATAAAAATAAGGACTCTTGTTAGGGCTTATGATCCTTGCATAAGCTGTGCTACTCATTAATTTATGTATAGATTTTATCTATCAAAAAAAATTGAAGATCCTCAGCAAATTATAATTAATAATAAGGAAATAATTAAAAAAATAACCAAGGTTTTACGCAAAAGTGTGGGGGACACTTTTATTTTGTTTGATGATCAGGCTGAAGAATATGAAGTCAAGCTTACAGAAATCAAGAAAGATCAAATTATTTGCCAGGCAATTAGTAGGAATTTTATTGATCGGGAATTAGCTTTAGAGATTAATTTATATCAGTCTTTATTAAAAAAAGATAAATTTGAATTAGTTTTACAAAAAGCAACAGAAATAGGTGTAAAAAAAATAATTCCGATAATTTCAGAGAATTGCATTGTTAAGGATTTGAGTAAAACTAAAATTAGCCGTTATGAAAAGATTTTAACCGAAGCAACAATGCAAAGCGGTGGTAAGATAACACCGGAATTAAATCAGGTTTTGGATTTTGAAAAAGCCATTGCTGAATTAAATACTGAAGATTTTAATTTAATCGCTCATGAACGGGAACAGGATAATAAATTAATTAATATTTTACAAAATAATAATTTTAAAAAAATTAATTTATTTATTGGACCAGAAGGCGGTTTTTCTGAACAAGAAATTAATTTAGCTCAACGTTATTCGGTTTTATCTTTTAGCTTGGGCAAAAGAATTTTAAGAGCGGAGACTGCTGCGCTAGTGGCCTGTGGAACAATTTCTCAGATATTTATAAATTAGTAATTATTAAATTATCATCATAATATGCACGATTTACACGAGGCTGATAAAATTTTAAAATTAATTTTAAAAAACGCTAAAGCAAATAAATTTAATAAAGTGACTAAGGCGGAAATAGATTTGGGGCAGATTATTGAACATGGGGCTGAAATTTTAGATGAAAATTTGCATTTTAATATTATAATCCTGGCCAAAGGCACGATTGCCGAGGGTTTGGAAATTAATATTAATAAAATAAAAGCAACACACTGGATTTTGAAAAATATTGAAGGGGAATAGGACGGTCATTGGTAATTGGTAATTAGGCATTAGGCATTAGTGATAGGGTATTATATGAAAAAAATTTAAAAATTTGATATAATAAAATTATGAAATTAAAATCAATTAAACAAGTTAAAAATTTAAAAAACAAAAAAGTCTTGGTCAGGGTTGATTATAATGTTGCCATGGAAAAAGGTAATGTTTTGGATACGGAAAGGATTGAAAGAAGTTATGCCACAATTAATTATTTGCTGAAAAACAAGGCCAAGATAATTTTAATGGCTCATTTGGGTAGGCCTAAGGGTGAAAAAGATAAGGATTTAAGTCTTAAATTCGTTTTGAAATATTTAAATCAAGTTACCAAGAAAAAAGTAAAATTTGTTGATGATTGTATCGGTGAAAAAGTTAATAAACAGGTCTCCCGTTTAAAAGCCGGGCAAATTTTGCTTTTGGAAAATTTGCGTTTTTATCCCGGTGAAAAAAATAATGATGCAAAATTTGCCCAATCATTGGCAGAATTGGCAGATATTTATGTTAATGAAGCTTTTGCTAATTGTCATCGGGAACATGCTTCAATTGCAGCTATAACCAAATATTTACCGGCTTATGCTGGGTTAAATCTGATTGATGAAGTTAATAATTTGGAAAAAGCCTTGAAAGGTTATGATAAACCGGCAATTGCCATTATTGGCGGAGTTAAAGTTGAAACCAAAATAAAAGTTATTGAGAAGTTTTTAAAAAAATACAATTATGTTTTAATTGGCGGAGCTTTGGCTAATAATTTTTTTGCCGGTCAAAATATAAAGCTTGGCAAGTCGGTTTATAACAAAGAAGACGTAAAATTAGCCGAGCAATTATATGATAAATATAAAAGTAAAATAATTTTGCCGATTGATGTCCGTACAGCCAAACGGCTTAGTCCTAAAAGTAAAGTTGAAGCTCATGATATTTTTAACCTTAATAAATTAAAAGATAAAAACTGGCAGATTGTTGATATTGGTCCAAAAACAGAAATTTATTTTGAACATTTTATTCATAATGCCAAAACCATTGTTTGGAACGGGCCAATGGGGGTTTTTGAAATTGAAGCGTTTAGTCACGGTACTGAATATATTGCGCAAAAATTTGCCGCGCAAGCAAAAGGGCCTGCGTTTGGGATTGTGGGGGGTGGTGAAACTCTTGTAGTTATTAATAAGCTAGGTTTAAGCAAATGGCCGGATTTTGTCTCAACCGGCGGGGGCGCAATGCTTAACTTTTTAGAAGGTAAAACTTTGCCAGGTATTAAACCTTTAATAAAAAGATAAATGGATTTGAAAAAAATTGAAAATTTGGAATTTATTGAAGATAAATTAATGGAAATCAGGGATATTATTAATTTAGAGGATGCTTATCAGGTTTGTGACGCTATTATTGTCAGTATTGACGATGAATTATTAAAGGATCATATTGCTGATATGCTTAAAGCTATGGGATATCAAAAAGGTAGCATTAACAAAGTTTGCCAAATTGTCAAACAAATACAAAATTAATACATTTAATTATTAATTTAAAAAATTATGAGTAATTTTTGGCCAAATACCAAAGATAACCCGCTGTTTGCCGGTTTGGTCGCAGTGCTTTTAATTGTTTTGATTGTTGCTTTGATTTTTGTGGCTTTGAATCAGCAAAAACAAAATTATTATATTGGTAAGAGTCCGGAAACGCAAAGAATGATTACAATTACCGGTGAAGGTAAAGTAACTGTGGTGCCTGATATTGCTATGGTTAATTTGGGTTTAGAAACCGAAAATAAAAATATTACCACTGCTCAAAATAGTAATTCTGAGATAATGAATGATTTAATAGATCGTTTAATGGCGTTAGGTATAGCCAAAAAAGATATTCAGACCATGAATTATAATATTTATCCCAGGTATGACTGGCAAGACGGAGTCCAAATTTTGCAGGGATATATTGTCAGTCAAAATGTTAATGTGAAAATTCGTCAAACTGAAAAAGTAGAACAGGTTTTAAGAATAGCCGGTGAATTGAAATTAAATCAAATCGGCGGATTGACTTTTGGTATTGATGATCCTACAGCATATAAACAGGCAGCCAGAATAAAAGCTTTAGAAAACGCAAAAATTAAAGCCAATGATTTGGCAGAAATTATGGATGTTGAATTGGGTAAAATTATGTCTTTTAGTGAACAGGACAGTTCTATGCCTCAGCCGTATCCTACTTATGCCAGAGCCGAAGGTCTAGGGGGTGGCGCCGGGACGCCTAATATTGAAACAGGTACACAAGAAGTTACTGTAGTGGCAACTATTACTTATGAATTGGATTAATATATAATTTAAAAAATAAAAATCAAGTCCATGCTAAATCCCAGAAAAATAAAAAATATTAAAGCCCGGGAAATTTTGGATTCACGGGGTAATCCTACGGTTGAAGTTAAAGTTTATTTAAAAAACGGTCTTTGTACCAAAGCTTCTGTACCGTCAGGCGCTTCAACCGGTAAACATGAAGCGTTGGAATTACGTGATAAAAATAAAAAACGCTACCTTGGTAAAGGCGTGCTTAAAGCAGTGAAAAATGTTAATAATGAGATCAACTATTTATTAAAAAATTTAGATGTAAGTAAACAGCAGGATATTGATAAATTAATGATCAAACTGGATGATACGGATAATAAGTCAAAATTGGGTGCCAATGCTATTCTGGGAGTTTCTTTGGCTTGTGCTCGGGCAGGCGCCAAATCAATGGCTTTGCCGCTTTATCGTTATTTAAGACGGACTTATAAAATTCATTATAAAAGTTATAAAATGCCATTACCTATGATGAATATTTTAAACGGCGGTAAGCACGCTAATTGGGCTTTGGATATTCAGGAAGCTATGATTGTGCCTAAAGCCGGTAAAATGAGTAAAAGAGTGCAAATGGGCAGTGAAGTTTTTCATCATTTGGGTGAATTATTAAAAAAGAAAAAAATGAATACTTTTGTCGGTGATGAAGGTGGTTATGCGGTGAATTTAAAAAAGAACGAAGAAGCTTTTAAATTAATTTTGGCTGCGATTAAAAAAGCCGGTTATAAACCTTATAAAAATATTGATTTGGCGATTGATGCGGCAGCCAGTGAATTTTTTAATAAAAGTAAGCAACAATATAAAATTAACAGCAAACAGTTGAAATCAGGCAAATTAATTGATTTGTATAAGGAATGGGTGAAAAAATATAAACTCGCCCTGATTGAAGACGGTTTAGCTGAAGATGATTGGGATAATTGGCAGGTTTTAACTGAAAAATTAAGTGATAAATGTATTTTAATTGGCGATGATTTATTTGTAACAAATACTAAACGTTTACAAAAAGGCATTGATATGAATGTGGCTAATGCCATTTTAATTAAATTGAACCAAATCGGCAGTTTAACAGAGACAATAGCCACTATTTATTTGGCAAAAATGAACGGGTATAAGGTAATTATTTCGCATCGTAGCGGTGAAACTTGTGATAATTTTATTGCTGATTTGGCAGTAGCGGTTAATGCCGACTATATAAAAACAGGATCTTTGTCACGTTCCGAAAGGATTTCAAAGTATAATCGTTTAATGGAAATAGAAGAAGAATTAAGCTAATTTTAAATAAAAAAATAAAAACCTTGAAATATTAATTTCAGGGTTTTAAATTAGGTTGAAAATAATAATAATTTAATATAAAATAATGGTATATGACAAAATCTAAAAAACAAAAAATTTTACCTTTAATTTTAATTATTCTGGATGGTTGGGGCTTGGCTCCGGAATCTGATTCTAATGCGATTTCTGAAGCAAAAACTCCCAATATGGATTTGTTTTATAAAAAATATCCTAATACCGAATTAACAGCTCATGGTGAAAAAGTCGGATTACCTAAAGGGCAAGACGGTAATTCAGAAGCCGGTCATATGAATATTGGCGCCGGTCGAATAGCTAAACAG
>WJKP01000027.1 GCA_014729025.1 Candidatus Buchananbacteria bacterium | reverse complement strand
TAATTTTAATGATAATAAAATCACTAAACACTCAAATAAATTAAGGGGGGTAAAAAAATGACAAAATCTGAAATCATGGAAATAATACAGGATCATAGAGACATTCCTAAAATCAGTGAGGTTATGTCAAAAATAATTCAAGCTTTTACCGAAAACGAAACAACTGCCGCACTCAGTAAAATACCTGAATCATTATATGATGATATTGCTAAACTTAAAAAATTATTAAACCTTGAATCAGAATCAGATGATAACATTTTAACAGTCCTAAAAGAAATATATCGCCAAGAAAACGATATGTAAATGTATAAAAAAACTCAAACGGCCAGTTTAAAAACTGGCCGTTTTATTTATCTAAAAATCACTGAGCCGTTGTCGGGATTCGAACCCGAGACCTCATCCTTACCATCAATGTCCTCAAGATATTTTTTTGACATTTCGGCTAAAATTATTAGAGAATTGACATTAATGACTCGTTTTTCTATGCCGTTGCAGTGACCTAATCCCGAACGGATATTTCCTCTCAAAAAATGCCCCCAAAAGGGCTTTAAAACTGCAACTTTTTAAATTTTTAATATAAATATTTTTACCTTTTTATTATAACGTGTTATCCAAAAAATCGCCAATAAGTTACTAACGGGTTACTAACATATAGCTAATATGGTAAATCATTTAATTTTACTTGAAATGGTTTAAGATTTAACTCCCTATCTGAAGTAGAGACAACCTCAAAAATCGTCCAGCTTTGTTCTTCAGAATTAAAAACAGTAAACCATATTCTTGAAAATGTCCATTTATATATTTTTAATTCTTCAGCAAAAGCTCCTACATTAAATGAACCAGTTAATCTTGAGACAATCAGTAATTCAGACCTGTCATAATCAACTAAGCCTTTTTTCTCCCAAATTTCTTTAGCAATTTCCGAATAATTTAAATTTTCACAATTATCAGAACATATAAATTTTTCAAGCGGATTTAATGTCATTATTTCATTAGTTCTTTAATTTTCATATAATAAAAAATGTTAGTAAAATAATTCAACTAACATTATATAATGATTATACTTATGGGTCAATATTCTTTATTGCTTTTATTTCTTTTTTTTAAAAAGGTATATCCTCTAACTCGATTTCATTTTTAGATTGTCCGCTATCGGAAACTAAAGAACTATTAACTGTCGTACCAGTATAAAATTCTGTTAAATGCTTCTTTTTCTCAAAATCTTGCTCATACAAAATATATAAATTACTTTTTGCTCTTGTACACGCCACATAAAATAATCTTTTCTCTTCTGCAATTAATTTTTCTGCGTTATCGCCAAATATTTCAAAAAGTTCTGAATCAGGGTGAATTAATGGGAATTGAGCATTATTGGCCTCTAAAATAATTACTACATCAGCTTCAAGTCCTTTAGAAGAATGTGCTGCAGAAATGTTTATATAATCAAATATTTTTCTTGAGTACTGAGAATTATTATTAATAATCCAATTTTTTATATCATCAAGAAATTCCTCTAAGGTATTTGATTTAACTGTATTAGTTCTATCCAATATATATATTTTAAAATGATTTGTCTTTTTTCCAATATTTCCAGCTAAATCATCTAAATATTGGTTTATTATTTCAACAACCTCTCTGAAATACCTATATTTTATGGCAGAATTTTGATGCTGGGTCTTTTTCATATTTACAGAATCAACTTTAATATCCCATGATTTTTTATTTATATCTATTAATCTATTAACCCCTATTTTACCCTTGTTCTTTTCCGAGACCAATGATAAATCACCCTCACCCTGCATTATTGCATTTCCGGTATTGACTATATTTTCATAACTTCTGTAATTAGTTCTCAACATTTTTGTAAAAGAATTTTCGCCAAAGATATTTTCAAAATCATTAAAAATATTAACATCGGCTCCCATAAACGAATTTATTGACTGCCAGTCATCTCCAACACAGAATAATTTAACATCGGGATTATATTTTATTATTACTTTCACAAGTTCTAAAAACAAAGGGGAAAAATCCTGAAACTCATCAATCAACAAATATTTAATTTCATTAATTTTAACCCCACTTCTAATTTCAACATCACCTTTTTGCTCATCAATCTTATTATGGGAAAACATCAATAAATCATAGAAATCGATTTTATCTTCACTTTTCTTGTATGACTCGTATTTCTTATAAACAAAATTTGCAAGATTTAAAAACATTCTGGTAGAAGAAAAACACCAATAATCAGATTCTTTTATTAATTTATCCATATCCTCAGGAGAGTACTTATTCTGCTTTGCTTTCTGTATATAAGTCTCAATTTTCTTTGAATATTTAGAAATTAAATTTTCTTTTAATTTATCAAGGACTTGTTCAAGTGATAATTTTTCGCACTTAATTCCATTACTTTCAAGTCTGCTTTTTAAAGTTTGTTCGAAAGACTCTCTTCCGTTTTTTAAATCAACAACACTTGTTTCAAGTAAATTATAATTTATACCTTTATAGGGCTTACCCCAAAAACTTCTTTTTACATTCATCTTGTCTAAATATTCATGCCAGGTACAAGACCAATGTTCAGGTACTTCCATTTTTGCATCTTTCTCATCAATCCCCCAATGCTCTATAATAATATTATTATTTTTTAGAAAAAAATCAGGATAATATGGTTTTTGATTCATTAAAAAACTACTTTCGTACTTATAAGAAATATTATGTTCAAATAAAAAATCAGCAATATATTTTTCACCATTTGACTTCACACTTTCACCGCCAAGAGTTACGTGAGATTTATTTCTAATATATAAATAATACTCTGGCGTACCAAATTTAATACCTTTTTCTTCTAAATGCTTCTGGGTCAAGCTAACATATTCACGTTCTAGAGAATATAAAAGGAGTCCAATAGTAAATTTCTTAATTCTATTTACTAAATTCTTTAAAAAACTAAAAATGCTACCCTTCTCATATGCCTCTTCCGAATCAAGGTCTGAAATAGGATTATTATAATTTGTCCTAATCACCTCTGAAATAAAATTAGTTAAATTCTTTATTACAAACGGATTTTTATCATTATATAAAATATCGTGACTGGCGCCATCGATTTGAGAAGCAAGACTATGAAAAGTAGTAATATTTTCTTTTTCTTTATACTCAATACCAAACTTTCTATTTAGCCTATTGACTATTTCTTTTGCCGCTGAAACATTAAAACACAATGCCACAATATGATTTGGCTCTATATTTTCGTGTTTTATTAAATATTCAATTTTAGATGCCAAGGTTGTCGTCTTTCCAGAACCTGCTCTGGCTTTAAGTAATAAATTCTTAGAAATATCTGCAATAGCGAGTGATTGTTCTTCGTCCATTTGTTCGTCTTCAGAAAATATTTTATTAAAATATTTTCTTACATATTCAGCTTTTATATATTCATACTCTTTATTGGGAAAAATATTATTATTTTTCAAAAACAGATTATCCGCTTCAATAAATTTCTGTTTTTTAAATAATCGAATTATCTTATCTTCAATTACTTTATTTTTAAACTGTATAAATTCTGCTGGTGACATTGAAATCTTATAATAATCCCGTAAGAATTTGTAATAATCATCTGCCCATTCAAAATTTAGTTCATTAATTAATTCAATAATATATTCAAAAATTTCGTCCTGAGATATCTTCTCTTCCCATATCTTTTTTGCTTTTAATTCCAATCTCTCCCATTCTTTATCATTGTAAAATTCTTTTATACTATTTAAGATTATTCTTTCAGAATCACTTGCTTTTCCAAAGTTATTTTTTATACTTGGCAATAATTCATTCAAATAAAAAGATTCGTATTTTTCCCACTGGGACCAACTACTTAATAATTTAAATAATAAAATATCACCCTTATTCATACTTTATATCTTAAGTAATTTATTATAAATCTCAACCATAGCCAACGTATCCAGCTCACAATATTTTAATAAGTTTTTTATTGGTCATATTTTAATATAAATTTAAATTTTTAACTAACATTATATAAACATTATACCTATTTCGCCGTCTTTTTAAATGCTACCTTTTCGTTAAGTTCCTCCAATGTTCTTTTTAACTGTTTATCATCTAAACTTCTGAAATATTCAAAAAATCTTTGTGCGATTTCATTGACAATATTATCTGTATTTTGGGTATTTTTAGGCATTTTAAATCATTAAATCTATTGCTCTAACTATTTGAATATCATTACCATGAAAATTCTTAGCAATTATTTTTAGCTTTTCAGATTTTTTGTGAAAATTATTATCTGAGGTAACAAATATCTTTTTTTTATGATAAACATGACACCAAAATGTCATTACATCAGCTAAATTATTTCTAGCTTTATAATCTAAATTATGTATAGGTAAAAGATTAGGAAAAAGGATTGATATAATATCCTCCTTCAATTTAATCATTGGTTGACCAGGGCCGTCGCCTAATAGACACCAGTCATAATAACTAAAATCGTATATCCCCAGTGGTTTTAGGATTTGCTCATCTTTTATATTTTTTAATTCTGATATTGATAAAATTTTATTTTTAAAATCTGAAAAATTTCTAATCGGCGGATTTTCCGAAGCTGAAACCGCAGTTATGGATAATTGCTCAAAATTTTGAATTAAAAAATTACTTAAATATAAATAATTTTGTTCTCTTTTTTCTTCAAGGTCGATAATTGCATTATGGTCCAATGTAAATGAATACATAATTTATTTAGTTAAATTCAGTTCTTCCTCATTTAATACTATTTCTTCTCCGTTAATATCTAGATCGATTTTATTTTTGATTATTTCAATACATTTTTTTAATAATCTATTCATATCATCCAATGATTTTATTTTCCCATTTACAGGTGCAAATAATACTTCCCAATCAGGGTTAGTAATATTTTCAACCTTAATCCCAAGCCCTACTCTATACTCATCATATCCATCTAATTTTTTAGAATTCAATTCCTCGACTAAAATATCAAACTCACCCCTATCTGTTGTATATTTGTCTATCATATTACTCATAATTTAAAAATTTAATTTTTAATATTTAATTAATGCAATAAATTTTTATTAAGATACGCTTCTCTCCATTTTATTAGCAAATCAAATTCTTTACAGGTTGACGAATAACAATGATTCATAGACGAATCAGCTCTCGTAAGATTGTGCTTCATAACATCCTCATCCCCAATTCTCTTCCTCTTTAATTTTTTCCCACGATTTGGTGGTATTAATTCTATTAATACTTTGGGGGATATGGCAAAATATTGATTCCTCAATGAAATATGTCGTCCCCAAAAATTATCTTTATATGGCATTGTTTCAATTACCGGGATATCTGACGTAATAAATCTTAAATCACCTTCTGCAATATATACCCTCCAAGTTTTTATTAAAAATAGAGTCGCATAATCTTCAACATTTTCAAAAAACTTCAAATGCATGGAATTATTAAAAGTTACATCATATCGCCCAGATAAAATAAATTCTTTCATTTCAGCCCTTTCCTTGCCATCTTTAATAAATGAATCCGCATCACCAGAATTCACAAAATTATCGACATTTAACTGAATCATTTTTTTTGTCATCTCCCGCATTGATTTATTCATTTGATTTCTGAACGCGGATGTTCTAATCCACATAAAACTCATCAAGTAAGACATGTCCCAAATAAAACTTTCGCTTATTTGTCTATTCTCTAGTATTTCATTTTCAAAATCATTTAGAAATAAAGTCATATTGTCTTCAATAGACTTTAAATAACTTTCCACCTGTTGACTAAGTTCATCATGTATGCCGGTTTTATGAGCATAAAAATATTCTTTATAACAAACTTGATTATAATGTTTGGCTTTTTCCCATATCTTTTTATTCTCTAAATCCAAAACTCTCAAATATCCATTTTCTGAAAATCTTTTCAAATAAGAACCGGGGACAAAGTGTTGTTTTTTTACTATTTGTTTTTGAGAACTTTCTCCCATATTCAAAAATTTATTAAATACCTTTTTCTAATTCAGTTTATTACTTTCCCACTCCCATATACATACTAATAAACTAAAAACCTGAATTACAAATCATTTAGAGAATGTTTTACTATCTGTGAGCGTAAATGTTCGGCAATTGCAAACAAATAGAAAACAACTTTCTTAATATGAAATATTTGCAAATACTAATAATTACATTCCAATATTAACAATTCTTACCCCTTAGTCCAGTCCATAAAAAAATCCTGCCTTTCATGGTTGCAGTATGTATTTTGGGAGAAATTTACCTTGAGCCGTTGTCGGGATTCGAACCCGAGACCTCATCCTTACCATGGATGCGCTCTACCAACTGAGCTACAACGGCTTAAATATGCAATACCAAATCCACATTTAGCGAAGTCGGTAGTCGTCCATAATTACAAAAATTCTCAATGCCTGCCTTAAAAATACAGGGCGAAGATAGAAACGACAACGAAATGATGCCAAATTATCGTAAATAAAAAAAATCGCAATTAAACCGATTATTAAAAAAATCTTTAACCAAGCTCATTGATTTGTTCTTCAAATTCTTCAATTTTTTTATTTTCAGGATTAACTTCTTTTAATCTTGCCAAGGCTTCGTTAGCTTTCTTTTTATCTTTTATAATTATACTTATTGTGACTAATAAATCAAGGTATTTCGGGTTATTTGGCTCTATTTTTAAAGCTTTATTCAAATTACTTAAAGCTTCTTTATATTTTTCCATTTTAAAACAAACTTCGGCTAATTCAAAATAATGAATCGGAGCTGCCTCAATATCTATTGATTTTAATAAATTTTGCTCAGCTTTATCCAAATCGCCTTCTTGCTCAGCTATTTTACCTAATTTAGCATAAGCTTTATCATCCATTTTATTTAATTTCAAAATATGAGAAAAAATTTGCTTGGCGTCCTCATAATTTTTCTGTAAAAAATATAAATTACCCAAACCACGATAAGCTTCGATGTTTTTGGCATCCAAGCCGATTATTTCAATATATTTTTTTTCAGCTTCAGCATATTCTTCCCTGGCAACTAATTCCTTAGCTTCGATTAAAAGTTGGCTTAATTCTTTTTCAAAACCCTCAAATTCCTCTTTGGTAACCAAAGCTTCTTTGGGTTTCCTGTTTT
Source organism: Candidatus Buchananbacteria bacterium (assembly GCA_014729025.1). Lineage (GTDB taxonomy): Bacteria > Patescibacteriota > Patescibacteriia > CAIXNZ01 > CAIXNZ01 > WJKP01. The sequence goes on along the minus strand of WJKP01000027.1, from coordinate 17,526 downwards.
TATATTTTTCCTCTAAATCTTTTAATTTATCCTGTGCCTGTTTAATTTTTCTTTGACCTAAATTACTTATTATCTTAAATAAAGGGGATATTTTTTCATAAAAAAACTTAAACTTACGCTTTACTCTTTCATCAATAAGTTTTTCTTTTGTTTCTAAAGTTTTTTCTTTAGGCATTTCATCAACATCAAAAGTAGCCAAAAACGGCAATTTTTTTAAAACTATAATTAAAATAATCGCTAAACAAACCAAAATCAATATTAAAGGAATAATATTATACATAAATTAATAAATAAATTTTAGATAGATTTTAGTATAGCATTAAAGCTGGAAATTTTCAAGCTGGCAGTGCCGACTAAAGCGCCGTCTACCTGATTTAAACTTAAAATTTCTTGACTGTTTTGTGGTTTAACTGTGCCGCCATATAAAATTTTTACTTTATCAGCCTTATTACCATATAAATCAGTTAAAACCTTTTTTATATACAAATGAGCTTCATTAACATCATTTATTTCAGCTGACTGTTTCTGCTTGCCCTTTTGAAAAGTAGAAATAGCCCAAACCGGTTCATAAGCTATTAAAATCTTATTAATATTAATTATATCTTTTAAACCCACTTTTAATTGATTTTTTAATACTTTTCTAGTTAAATTTTCTTTTCTTTGTTGATCAGTTTCCCCAATACAAAGAATTGGTTTAATATTTTGTTCAAGTAATCTTTTTATTTTTTGATTAATTATTTGATCTGTTTCTTTAAAATAAATACGTCTTTCAGAATGACCGACCACACAATAAGCACAATTCACCTCTTTTAACATTTTAGCTGAAACTTCTCCGGTATAAGCGCCTTGCTCAAACTGCGCAACATCTTGCGCAGCTAATCTAAACAGGGTTTTGCTTGTCTTTTTTGCCAATTCAGGCAAAAAAGTATAAGGAGCTGCAATAATTGCTTTGTTATTAAAAGTTTTTACCTTTTTGGCAAAATTCAAAGCCTGTTTAATTGACAAATTCATTTTCCAATTAGCAATTATAATTTTCCCGCCGTGGGCGGACATATTTTTAGATTTCATAATTTTTTAAATTTTTAATAATTTTAAAAATCTTTTTTTATTTTTAAACGGACTAATCATAGCCAAATTAAGTTTTTCGGTTTTAATAATATCTTTGGCCACTTTATTAACCTGAGCCCTGGTAACTTCATCGATTTTTTTTATTTTTTGATTAGGAGTTAAAATTTTGTCAGTTAAAATAAATTGTCTACCATAAAATTCAGCTAAATGATTTGATTCTTCCAAATGCAAAATCATACGGCCCTTTAAAAATTCTTTAGCCATTTTTATTTCTTTAATATCTACGCCTTTATTTTTTATCTTTTTTAATTCTGTAATAATGATTTTGATTGCCTGATCAATTTTATTCATATCTAATCCAGCGCGAATCATTAGATTACCAGTATCTTCATATATATCAGCTTGTGATTTTATATAATAACATAAACCCTGTCTTTCTCTGACATTAATAAATAATCTTGAACTCATATTACCACCCAATATAATTGATAAAATATGCAAAGCATATAAATCATTATGAAAATAAGAATAAGCCGGAAAACCCATAGCCAAATGAACCTGTTTTGTATTTTTATAATTAAGCAATATTCTTTTTTCTCTTTGATTATTAATAAATGGCTCAAATTCATTACTAAAAACACCATATTCCCTGCTCGGCGCATGAACAAAATATTTACTCAAAGTACTCTTGAGCTTTTTATTAATTTTACCAGCCACGACAATGGCTGCATTTCCAGGAATATAAAAAGAATTCAAATAATCCATAATATTTTTTCTGGTCATTTGCCTAACTGATTTTTCCGTACCGGCAATATCCGTAGCCAAGGTATTCCCCTTAAAAACAAGTCGTTCAAAAAGCATCTCAGCATAATACATGGGCTGATCTTCATACATTTTTATTTCTTCAATAATAACGCCTTTCTCACGATCAATTTCATCTTTATCAAATGTTGAGTTAATTAACATATCTGATAAAATATCACAAGCCAAATCAACCTTGGCAGCATTAGCCCTGATCCAATAACCAGTATGGTCTTTGGCAGTATAGGCATTAAATTCAGCGCCGATATTATCCAATTCTTTAGAAATATCCAAAGTAGTCGGTCTTTTCCTAGTACCTTTAAACATTAAATGTTCAATAAAATGCGATACGCCATGATTTATTTTTAAATCTTCATAGCGCGAACCGACCTTGTATAAAACCAATAGAGTCAAAGATTTACTTTCTTGCGGTACAAAAATTACTGGGAATCCATTTTTTAATGAAAATTTTTGATACATAAAATAATTACGATATAAAATTATCGTTTATTAATAAAATAATTTAAAATTAGTTATTTCTCTAATGAAAATGCGACCTTGACATTAACCCGAAATTCAGTAATCTTATTATTCTCTACTAGGGCAGTTTGCCCGACTACATCAACACCGCTTATACCACGTAAACTCTTTGATGCGGTATTAATTGCATCTTGAATAGCGTCTTCAAAGCTTTTATTTGAAGTACCAATTAATTCAATGATTTTTACACACATAATTTTTAATTATTATTTGGCAGTTATTTAAATTTTATCATAAAAAATATATTTTGGCCAAATTGACAAAAAAAATAATTCTTGATATTTTTTAAAAAAGGAGGCGCTGGATGAAAAAAATAAAAAAAATCATAAAAACTATTTTATTTGTAACCGCTGTTCCTTTCTTATTGATTTACCTAATGATAACGAAAGAATGTCCAAAATGTGATGAGACTAAATTTCGTTATCTGCCATGTCCACATTGCGGATAGATTAAAGGAAAACTATTAATTTTTTAGGCCGTTTGCTTTTAGCAAACGGCCTATTTAAATTTAATTTAATTTAGAGTTGAAATAATCTTTTAATTTTTCAATTGGCACTCTCTCCTGTTTCATGGAATCTCTATCTCTGACAGTCACACTATTATCTTTTTCCAAAGTTTCAAAATCAACTGTCACACAATAAGGCGTGCCAATCTCGTCCTGATAACGGTATCGTTTCCCAATATTTCCCCTGTCATCCCAAAAAACATTAAATTTATCTTTTAAATTATCGTGAACTTCATTGGCCTTTTTAACTATATCGGGTTTATTTCGCAATAAAGGAAAGACCGCTATTTTATAAGGAGCAACATTCGGATGTAATTTTAAAACTACTCGTTTCTCACCATTAACATCTTCTTCCTTATACGCAGTTGTTAAAATTGCCAAAATAGTCCTATCAACTCCAAAAGTCGGTTCTATCACGTGGGGAATATATTTTTCTTTTGTTTCAGTATCAAAATATCGCAAATCCTCCTCAGCGTGCTGCTGATGCTGCTTTAAATCATAATCAGTCCGATAAGCAATTGCCCATAATTCATCTTGGCCAAATGGAAAATCATATTCCATATCAATAGTTCTTTTAGAATAAAAAGCCCTCTCTTTCTCAGGGATTTCTTCATCATGCATCATTTTTTTATCTAAACCAATAATATCCATAAAATTGTGGATATAATCAACCCATTGGTCAAAAATTTTATTCCAATCAGCTTTGGGTGAAATAAAATACTCTATTTCCATTTGTTCAAATTCTATTGTTCGAAAAATAAAATTACCGGTCGTAATCTCATTTCTAAAAGCTTTACCCATCTGGCCAATACCAAAAGGAATTTTAACATTTGTTGATTGTAAAATATTTTTAAAATTAATAAAAATATTTTGCGCTGTTTCACCTCGCAAATACGCTAAAGTTTGATCACCTTCAACCGGTCCAATCATAGCCTTAAAAAGTAGGCTGAATTGTTTTTCAACAGTAAATTCACCGCCACATTCCGGGCATTTGGACGAATCTTTTAATTTATCAGGTCTAAAACGTTTATGACATTTTTTACATTCAACCAATGGATCCTTAAAATTCTGAACATGACCAGAAGCCTGCCAAATCCTTTGACTGGAGATAATACCGCCATCCAAACCAACCATATCTCCCTTGTCATGAATAAAATATTTCCACCAAAGATTTTTAATGTTCTTTTTTAATTCAACACCCAACGGCCCATAATCATAAGTATTGGCTAAGCCTCCGTAAATTTCTGAGCCTGGATAAACAAAACCTCGACGCTTGCAAAGTGAAACGATTTTTTCCATTAAATTTTCCCTGTCCGCCGAAGCCTTAGCGGGGGATGATTTTTCTTTAGCCATAATTGTAAATTGTTAATTGTAAATCGTTAATTAAAAATGGGTCTCAAAACGACAAAATAATCAAAATCTATCGTCTTGGGACCCATTTTTATGGGCGGTTCCACCCAACTTCATAAAATTTTGTCATGCTGAGCATAGTTAAATTATAAACAAAATTTTATGCGCTTTATTAGCTCACAGCTCCGAGGGTGCCAATCTCCCCATCAACACTGTATTTAAATTATACCAAAATAAAAATTATAAGCAATATCTACACTTTAAACTTTCATTATTTCCTGCTCTTTATCTTTAGCTAATTCATCAATTTTTTTATTATACTCACTTACCAAATTATCCAAATCAGTTAAAAATTTGTATTTATCATCTTCGGTTATTTCTTTATTTTTTTCTGCCGCTAAAATATCTTCTTTAATATCATCCCTGATTTGCCGAATACTAATTTTACTTTCTTCTACTTTTTTATTTAAAATTTTCAAAAGATCCTTGCGATTTTCCTCAGTCATTGGCGGGATTTTAACAATTAATTTATCACCGGCATTAACAACTGAAAATCCCAAATTAGAATAATTTAAGGATTTTTCAATGTCTTTTAGAATATTTTTGTCCCAAGGCTCTATATTAATACTTTGAGCATCAGGAACACTAATGCTGGCTAACTGCATCAAAGGAGTCATTGCGCCATAAGCTTCAACTTGAATATTTTCAACTAAAGTTGCTTGGGCTCGACCGGTTCTTAAACTAGCCAATTCTTTTTTAAAATGATTTATTATTTTTTCAAATTCTTCTTTTTTTTGATCTGTATAAATATTTGATTCAGACATAAAAATTGTATTTATTTTTTAGGTAAAGCTTTATTGCCCAAATAGATTATATTTGAATCAGTCGGATCAATTAATAAAAAATTGATAATTGAACCGCTTGGGGAATTCTTAGTTGCCCAATTTTGTCCCCCGTCAATTGATTTGTATAAAGTCGTATCAGTCCCGTAATAAATTATATCAGAATTAACCGGATCAATCGCCAAAGAATAAATAGTAACTTTTCTGGCTGCGGTAATCAGATCGATTTTTTCCCAGTCCATCCCGCCATTGGTTGTTTTTAATAAACCATACTGTGAAGCATAAATAAAAGTATCTTTTCGAGTCATATCCTGTACCAAATACATGCCTTCTTCAGAATCACGAAAAGGATCCAAGGCTTCATTTAAATCAGTTTCTTCTTTACTATGACTCCAGGTCTGACCACTATCGGTTGTTTTAAATAATCCTTTACTGGCTGTAACAACATATAGTATTCGCGTATCATCTTTGTCAATCAAAATCTGCCGAACTAAACTGCCTAAGCGTTGAATAGTTTTCCAAGTTTTTCCATTATCACTGCTTTTTAAAACATCGCCTTTATTCGTTGCCGCATAAATTACATTAGGATTATAAGCCTCTGTTTGAATATCGGTTATTTGCAGATCTTTTCTGGTTTTATCAAAATACATTTGTTGCCAAGTACGCAAACAATCAGTTGTTCTGTAAATAGATTGACCAGAACCAACAAAAACAGTGCATTTATCAAAATAACTTACTGCTACATCATTAACACTAAAATCTTTAAACTGATTAACTTTTTGCCAGCTATCAGCAGCGGTTAAAGAATAAAACATGCCTCGATCAGTTGCCAAATACAAAACTTTATTATCAGAAGGATCCATGATAATTCTTTTTATTGTGGCGTCGTTAATTGTTACTTTTTTAGCTTCAATATTCAGTAAATCATTTTTAACTTTCCAGGTTTCTGAAGCATCGGTTGACTTATAAACCCCCAAAGGACCGGTTTTGGCTGTTTTTTTATCACCCTTAATTGAAATACAACCGGTTAATAAAAAAATACTAACAAAAATTACCAAACTAAAAGTTTTTATTGTTTTTAAATTTAATTTATTCATAAAATTTTATTAAAAATTTAAAACTAAATTTTCCACTGCTAAGCGCGGGTTTATGTTATATTTTAAATATTGCTTAACTGCTTTTATTTTAGCTAATAATTCAATTATTTGCCAGCTTTTGTATTTTTTAGCCAAGTCAGCCAGCTTATCCTTAAAATAAAGATTTATCACTAAATTATCCAAATTATATTGCATGGCCAAAATATCACGTAATACTAATTGCCAATAATCCAATTCTTTATTCAATTGATTATTTATTTCAAAATTATTTTTAAAGCCAACGAGTAAATTATCTAAAATTTTAAACTGGTTACTAATATTATTATTAAATAAAGCTAAAAATTGTTTGGTATTTTCAATATATTCATTCAAAAAATCTTGATTTTTATAAAAATTAATTGCCCCGCCTATTTGACCATGTGACAGGGCTGCCAATAGATTTGCTTGCTCGCGACTGGCGCCCAATTCAAGCAAATGCTTAAAAATTGTTTCATTGGCCAAGGGTAAAAATCTAATTATCTGACAACGGGAAACGATTGTTGGCAATAACCCCTTATAATCACTACTGATTAAAAGCAAAATTGTTTTTGATTTTGGTTCTTCTAATATCTTCAAAAGCGCATTTTGCGCGCTTTCACTCAAATCATCAGCACTATCAATTAAAGCTATTTTATATGAATTCAAAAAAGAAGCCATATGCAAAACTTTTTGCATTTCTCTTACTTGTTCTACGCTGATATTTTTTTTATCTTCTTCTTTTTTTAAAAAATAAACATCCGGATGAATCTTTTTGTTTAATTGGTTGCAAAAAACACAATCATTACACGGCAAACTTTTGACTTCTTGTTTATTCTGCAAATTATAATCATGGCATAAAATAGAATTGATAAATTTCTCAGCCAAAAATCTTTTACCCAAACCTTCTTTACCGGAAAATAAATAAGCATGAGCTAATTTATTGCTCTCAATACTCTTTTGCAAAATTTTAACTATTTTGTTATGACCGATGGTTTGCCAATTATATTTTTTCATGTTTATATTATAGCTAATAAAATGCATTGAGTAAAGCATAAAAAAAGCACATCATCAAGATGTACTAAATCGTCTACCAATATTAAAATTTTTAAATCCAAGACGCAATGTCTAATGCCCAATTACCAATGCCTAGCTTATTTTGCGCCAAAAATAGAACGCTTATAAGATTCCAAATTATCCAAAGCTATGCCGGTTCCTTTGGCAACACAAAATAAAGAATCATCAGCAACATAAGCCGGTACGCCTGTTGCCCTGGAAATTAACTGGTCAATATTACGCAATAATGAACTACCGCCACTCATTATAATACCTTTATCAATTACATCAGCAGCCAATTCTGGAGGAGTGTTATGTAAAACTTCTTTAACTGTTTCTATTATTCCTTCCACTGATGAGGAAATTGCTTCTACAACATCATTGGTTGTCATTGTAATTGTTCGCGGCAAACCAGTTACCATATCTCTGCCTCGAACTTCCATAGTTAAAGGTTCTTGCATTGATAAAGCAGCCCCAATATTGATTTTAATATCTTCAGCTGTTCGTTCACCGATTGCCAAATTATGCTCACGACGAGTATATTCCAAAATCGCCTGATCAAGTTTATTCCCACCAATTCTAACCGAATCACAAGCCACAATACCTCCCAAAGAAATCACGGCAACTTCAGAAGTTCCCCCGCCAATATCAATAATCATATTGCCAGAAGGGCTGCCAATCGGAATACTGGCTCCAATCGCTGCCACAATCGGCTCTTTTATAATATAAGCTGCTTTAGCTCCGGCCGCCATGGTTGCATCAATTACTGCTCTTCTTTCAGTAGAGGTAATGCCAGCCGGCACAGCCACCATAACTTCAGGACGCACAACTCGAAAACCACCCAAAGCTTTATTTATAAAATATCTTAACATAGCTTCAGTCGTACGATAATCAGCAATCACACCGTCTTTTAAAGGACGAGAAGCAATAATAGTATCCGGTGTTTTGCCCAGCATTTCTTTTGCTTCAATCCCAACTGCCATAATTTTCTTATCAGTAGCAGACACAGCAACAACAGAAGGTTCATTAATAACAACCCCTTTTTTGGGTAAATAAACCAAAACATTGGTAGTGCCTAAATCGATACCGATTTTTTTTCTAAACATATTATTTAAAATTTTATCAAAATTAATTTATCCTGATTCAAAGGCATTGAATATTGATAACTGGTGTTAAACCATTCTGTTTCTAATTCTGCTGGTAAGGCTGATTCTATAGTTTTATCAAAATCCAAGGCTAATGTCAAATTATGAACAACGCCCGGCTGTTTTTGGACTAAAAGTGAATAATAATTTTGTTCAATCTGCTGTTTTACTTGTTCTGGTAATTTATATTCAAAAATCAACTGACCTGTTTCATTCGGTTCAATAGAAATAAACGCGCCAAAAACAGTTTTATTGTACTCCTGGCTAATTTCAACTTCACCGGGAGTACCTTCACGATCTCTGACTTTATCATTTTGCATTGCTCCGCTGGAACTGGTTAATTGACTACCTGCCGGGACATAAACTCTAGTATAGGATCGTAATCTGGTTGATTTCCAGGTAAAATCAGCATTGTTTTTATAAGTTAAAACCAATTTAGCTACTAAATCCTCGCCCTGCCAATCAAAAGAATAATCAATGAATCGGTCAACAAACTGATCAGTTTTTAAACTGCCTAAATTACTGTCAACTACCAGTAAATAATCACCCGGCGCATCTTTTATTGCACCACCCCAGCCTCTTTCAAGAATCATTTGCTGCAATTGGGGATCTTTGGAATAAATTAAAATTTGTTTTTGATCCAAAGAACGGTAAGCTATTTGTAAAATATCAACTGCCTGATGAAGCGGCACCCCAAATATTCTTAATTTGATTTCATCAGCCAATTTTTTAATAATCTCTTTTCTTTCAGATTTGGCGATTCCTTGCTCATAATATCTTCTACCAACCTGGAATTCCAATTCTTCTTGTAAATTTTCGGCTGTAAATCTAACGCCATTAACTACGACCGGACCGGTTAATTTTAGAATTTCTTCTATAACTTCCGGAGTCATGGCAATTACTCCGTCAACCGGCTGATAAGGTATAGTATCTGTGATAACAGTATCAGAATCACCTTTAATTTCTTGCCCCTGCTCTTTTAATTCTTGTAAAATCCTATTTTCTTCCTTATAAAAATATAAAGCTTTTTGGGCAGCTGTCGGAAAATCAGGCGACCAATTTGAATCTCTTAACGCCCAATTTTTTTGTTCCAAATAAAAAGCTATCGGTTCCGGAGCCGGTTCTTGTAAAATTGGCTGAGCACTTTTGTCCAAATTATAAATATTATCGGTTTCAAATTCTTTTATTTCACCGTCTTGTAATTTTAAAATGCCATAAGTTCCGATAAACCCGCCGGTCGGACGAAGCTCATGATTATTTTGCAATAAAAACAAATAAGTTTCAGGCTCTTCAAACCCAACTAATTTAGGTACTACCTGTAACATCGGTAAAACATGATCAATCAAATCTTTAACTTTGGGCAAATTTGCTTTTAACGGACTGACTCCTTCCCTTAATGGTTTAACTAATTTATCTTCAGGAATAGAATCAATCGCTATAACCGCTTCATTAATTTGTCCCTGAACTTCATAAAGCAAATCTTCTGATTCCACTATTTTATTTAAAATTTCCTTTTTTTGAGCCGGGCTAATTGAAGCATAGGTAATTGATTCATTCTGCAAAGGCTCCGTTATATCGTGAATCAATAAAACAACTCTTTCACCGCTGTCCGTCAGTTTTATTCCGGAAACTAAAACTTTATCAACAGCTTTTATTTGAGTAGCAATATAAGGTATATGACGGACTAAAATAACTTCATCTAATAGTTTTTTAGCGTCAGTTAATTGCAAATTAGACTGATTAATCAAAGTTGCGGCTTCATCAAATTCTCTGTTGACCATTTTATGAATCGCTAATTCCAGATTAGCTTTAGCTTGTAGCGCCAAATTATTAGCTTGCTTGAAATTGTTATAATAAACAAAACTCAAAATAGCACCTAAAATTATCAAAAAAACCAAAACTACCGCTAAAACACGTAAAGCGATAAATAAATTTTTTTTAAATTTAGACTTTTTAGGAGTTTCACTGATTTGTGAAAAATCAGGTGAACTTAATTTATCTTCAGATAAATTTTCATTATTTATTAAATTTTGATTATTTGTCTCGGCCATTATTTTTTACACCTAAATATTTAGCAAAATATTTAAAACCAGAAGCCATATGAATTCTGGTCAATTTATTTAATTTTAAAAAATTCCAATTATCATTAGCCGAAGCTCTTTCAAATAAATGAACCATTTCTGCTTCAGGCAAATAATAAACCTTATAATTTTTCATCCAAACCCTGCGACATAAATCCATATCTTCCAAATACATAAAAAAACGCTCGTCAAATAAACCAATTTGGTCCAAAATATCTTTTCGTATTAACATGCAGGCACCTAAAAACCAATCAACTTCACGTGTAGCTTGATGATCAAAATCAAGCATTAAATGTTTTTCCAATTCGCTCTTGGCAAAAGGCAAGATACCCAAAGGCGTGCGACGGTATAAAATCAATTTAGGAGTTTGAAAAGTTCGGCAAGAGACCTGAAAACTACCATCAGGATTAATTAATTTGGGTCCGACAATACCGGCTTGGGTATTAATCTCCATAAATTTGACCATTTTTTCAATTGAACCGTTCAATACTGTCACGTCAGGATTTAAAACCATAAAATACCGACCATTAGCTTGTTTCATACCGATATTATTACCGGCAGCAAACCCTAAATTTTTTCCGGTCTGAATAAACTTAATTTCAGGAAAATTTTCCTGCATCATTGATTCAATCCCGTCCTGAGAATCATTATCTACTACTATTATCTCATAATTTAAATTTACAGTCGAAACCATAACGTTTCTGATGCATTGTTTAACCAAACCTTTTGTTTTGTAATTTAATATAATTATTGATAAATCCATATTTTTTAATTAAACCATTGCCTTATTTTTTCATCAGTAATAATCCTTTTTGACATAATAAAAATTCTTTTTTCTTTAATTTTTTTTCGCTTAGCCCAAACTTCTTTTAAACTTTTCAAAGTCAAAGTCTCAAAAAATAAAATATAAATAATTTTTTTTAATTCATAAAAAATAATATGAGGAGAATACCGTAAAAAATTATTAAAACTTAAATTTTTCAATAAAACAAACCAATGATTTTTATAAGAATGATAATTAATAAATTTAGCTTTATGTTTTCTTTGTTTTATTAAGTCCAAATTGGTTTTTCTTTCTTGACTTTTAACTGTACGATCATGATAAGCCATTGCTTGCGGCAAATAATAACTTTGCCAGCCCTGCCATTGCAACCGGTAAGCCAAATCAATATCTTCTTTATAACTAAAAAAATCATTATCAAAATATTCATCTTTATAACGAACATCCTCCAAAGCTTTGCGCCGATAAACAGGACAAGTCCCACTGACACCGAAAATTTTCAAATTATCTTCGTATTGCCCCAAATCCTTTTCTCCTGTTGCCAGCTCTATTACCCGTTGATTTTTAAAAATTTTCAAGCCTAGTGAATCAATTATATCAGATTTTTCACTTTTTTTCAAGTCTTCATTATTTTCAAATTGCCAGCGCAAAATTTTACCTGTTACTGAACCGACATTTTCATGTTTATCAAAAAAATCAATAATATTAGCCAAAAAATACGGTTCTAAAATAACGTCTTGGTTTAAAATTAACACATACTCAGAATCTGTCCATAAAAGAGCCTGGTTATGCGCTTGGGCAAAGCCTAAATTATTTTTATTTTTAACAAATCTAACCTTAGAACCGAATAACGGTAAATATTGCTGTTCAATTATTTTAACTGTCTGATCAGCCGAATCATTATCAATAATCAATAAAAAATAATCAGAAAAATTCTGTTCTAAAATTGAATTCAAACAGTCTTCAATATATTTTTGCCCATTCCAAGTCACTAAATGGATTGAAATTTTAGCCATAAATTTATAAATAATAAATAGTCCTATAGTCAACGGGTAAAGAAGCTAGTTAAGATAAATGATTTAGAGCAGTTGGTTTAAAAAATACTGACATCCAACTTCTTCAGACTTAACCAGCATCCCTGCCTGCCATAGCTTTAGCGAAAGCCGGCTAACCTAAACGCCTTTAACGTTTTTTAGGTGTTACAAAAAATCCCAAATATTTGCCCAGCATTAATCTGGTCTGCGCTTCGGCTGCCGGAATTGCCCCAAAAACAACTACATTAATCGGCAACAAAACCCACTGAAAAAACATAACCAACCATTTGTATTTAGGCTGTTGTTTGGGACGCCGAGGCAATAATCTCATACTTAAAACAGCTGAAACCAAAATACCGACCATACCAATTGTCATTAAAGTTTCCAAAACAAAAGGCGCATTTTGGGCAATCACTGTTGCTTTAACCTGTGGTCCGGCTACATATAACGGCAACCGACCAATCACAAAAAGTAAAATCGGCGCTGTTGCCCAAGAATACATACCTTCACCCAAATTCCAAATATATTTAATTCTGGTTTTAAAAGGAATTAAATCTTTTTTCTTGCGAAAATGATAAAGCATATAAGGAAAATGCTCAACCCCCCATCCCCAACGCCTTTGCTGTTTATACAAACTTTTAAGGCCATCCCAAGGGCCTTTATCAGCCATGACAGTATCCATAGAAACCGGAATATACAAAGGCGTTACTTCATAATCACCATTATAATGAATAAAACATTGTAAAAAAATACGTGAATCATCTGTCACAATATCTTTTTCCCAAAAACCAACATCAACCAAAGCTTTAAAACTCATGGCATGCGAAGAAAAAGTATAAAGACGATCAGGTCTCATTAATTCAGCCAAAAGCCAAAATACAGTTGAAAAGGCGGTTATTCTCATCCAGACAGGCGCGTCCCAAATATTATTATTATATAAAACAGCCGGCTGAAATGAAGAACGGGTCGGATTTGGATGAGTAATGTAACGATAAGTTAAATAATCCAAATATTTAGGGTGAATAATAGTATCAATGTCAAAATAAGAAGTAATTATTTTTTCATAAGCGATGCCTAATTCATCAATTAATTCTTTGGATTTCCAGCCCAGCCAATTAGCATTAGCGCCGCAACCTTTTAATTCCCCTTCCAAACCGTCAGGATGTAAAGTTGTTAATAATTTATAAAATTTATCACCATATTTGGCTCTGATTTTTGGTTCAACCTCATCATAAACCGGCTTGGCTCTTTCTTCCCAAGAAATGGCAATAATAATCTTATCAGTCGGATAACCGCTTTTTAAAATACCTTGTAAAGTTGAATCAACAACTTCAAACGATTCATTATAAGTCGGTAAAACAAATAAATGATAATAATCCTGCCAATTAGGCAATTCTTGTCTTTTTTGCTGCCAATCTATTTTAATTTCACGATTAAAAACATAAGCAGAATAAATGGAATAAAAAACAAAATAAAAAAGACGTAAAACCCAATATAAACAAAAAAGAATAATAAAATAAATTACCCATAATGGTTTTACAAAAGATAAAACAATTGAACCAATAAAAGTTGCCCAGATAATTAAACCTGGGACATATTCACGTCGACGATATTTTTTCTTTTCTTTTTCTGAAAGTTTATCCAAATGAGGCGAATAATTACGAGCCATATTTTTTTAGCCTATAGTCAACTGTTAACTTATTAATTAATATTGAATTAAAAAATCATTAAATTCAGCCTGAGACTTTTGCCAATCAGTCTCAATTTTACTTACTTGAGCAGCTTCAGAGCCTTGCTGACACCAATCTATAAATTCTTGAAGTTTTTCTTTATTTCCTTCGGCGACAATCTCAACAGTCCCATCACTATTATTTCCAACCCAGCCGGTTAAATTTAAAGCTTGAGCTTTTTTTTGGGCTGAATCACGAAAAAAAACACCTTGTACACGGCCATGAATTTTTAATAAAACACGTGCATTTTCAGGCATAAAATTTAATTTAATTACCTTTAAAATAACATTTTAAACCTAAAAAATCAAGATAAAAACGGCCTAACGGCCGTTTTTGATTTGCTTGGGCGGAATTTGTTTAAGATAAAGCGAAACTTGTTCATTAAATTTAATCTGAATTGTCCCCTGTTCTTTATCCAAAATTTTAACCTGGCCAATTTCAACTTTAAACGTCAATTCATCCTCACTTTGAAACACCCAGCCTTGATTTTCTTTATAAACAAAAACATTTTTATAATAAATTATAAAAAAATTATTGTTAATTATTTCAATCTTTACAATTTCACCTGAAAAAGTCGCATGAGTGACTATTTCCAAAGTCTTACCCTTATAATCAGGCAAAAGCATAATGAATTCCTGGACAGTAAGTTCTTTTTCAACTATTTTCAGTTTGGTCTTTGACTTTTTCTTGCTACCCATCGTACCTCCTCCTTGTTTAATTTATTGGCTGTATTTTAACAAATAATTATAATTTATTCAAAATAAAAACGGCCTTACGACCGTTTTATTCTTCTTCCATAATTACCCATAAAATGATATAAGGTAAAATGCCAATACCGAAAAATATTACCGACAGAACAAAAGCCAAACGAACAGCACCCGGCTTAACATTGAACTTTTTAGCAATACCAGCGCAAACACCGGCAATTTCTTCGTTTTGTGTATCTCTTTTTATATTGTTCTTTTTGACTAACCAAGCACTGGTAATGCAAGCGGCCAAAATTATCAAAAACCAAATAATTGACATCATTTTCAGTCCTCCTTAATCGATTCTTTTTTCATAAATATCCAGAGAAAAATATAAAGCCACAAACTGACGCCAAAACCAAAAAATAAAATTATCAGGATCAATCTTAAAATCAAAGCAAAAGTGGCTGAATCCTCAACCTTAATTTGTTTAGCAAGTGATTTGGCAATGCCACCGCAAACACCGCCAAAAATTTTTTCATCTCTGGCACGGTAAATACCTTTTTTGCGAAACCAAATGGCAAAAACAATGCCAATCAAAAAACAACCGATCAAACCAGACAATAAACCTATAATTGTCACAAAAATAAGTGTTTCCATTTGAAAACCTCCTCTCAAAGAACTAGATATATTAACTTAACAAAAAACAAACTGAATTGTCAATACTTGGCGAAAACGGCCTGGCGTTAAATAACAGACTTGAGTCTGTTCCTCTCTGGGCCGTTTTCGCCAATAAAAAAAGAGCGAGGAAAATCCTCGCTCTTTGAGCGTTTATTTATTCTCTTTTTTAAACTGGTTAATTATCTTAACCGGTTCAAAGCAAGTAATTATTAATTCACCCTGACCATCGACGTCAAGACGAACTTTTTGATTAACCATGGTCGTAAGGGGTTTTCTCACTATGACCTGAACACAATCTTCCCCACTAATATTCAAGGTTGTAACCATTTTACTTAAAGGGTTTTGATGATCTTTTGAAACCTCCAACTTCATGGTAAAACTCGCTTACAGACTGAGACTCAAAGTCAGCTTAAAAAGATTGGCATCCATTCCATCGTTTTCAAACTGATAATAATACATCATTCCCAAAGTAGAATGCTCTCCCATAGGAATGCGTACGCTTGGTCCTACTCTGTAAAAACGGCTTTCAGCATCTTCCTTGTCAAAATAGTAAAAGTTGGCATTATCCAGGCCAACCCTGACCTGGCCGACCGGATAAGTCAACGAATGACAAGAAAACCCGGCGTTTAAGCCGCTCCAATATTCCAGATCATTATAAAGGAAAAATTCACCCATTTGGAAACTGGGAGCCAAGGCATAAACTGGACCGCTGTCATCATCCTCAGCCTCAAACCCGTAACCAACCCTGCCCTCCAGGTTGACCTGGTCACTAAATCTGTGACTCAGCCCAACATAAGTGTAAGGTAGCTGGCTACCAATATAATTGGGCCAGCTGACATGATAAGTCAAGTTAAGGCCTTGGGATATTTCCTGGCTAGCGTTAAGGAAAAGCCCAAAATGATGCTTATCCTCCACAGCCTGAGCTGAATTGGTCCAAAATCCGCTGATCGCGATAACCGCGATGACCATTACCGCCAAAAGGTTCCTTTTCATTGATCATTCCCCTTTCGGGGAAACTATGTTTCCCCGTGGTTGTCTTGGTTGGTTGCTGTCTTACTAACAACGCTCCGCCAAAACAAACTGCAGAGGAACATGATCAATGCGGTAATTTAACTCCTTGAGTTTGATCAAAGACTCATTTTTAAGCCAGACAATCAAGCCCGCTGGCACCAGCCAGCTAAACCAATTTGGCAAAGACGGACAATCGTCGCCTATCGGCTGATCATATTGCTGAGGCGGATCAGGTCCGGTATCAATATATTCCTGTTGCCGTTCAACCTCAACCATAACCGCCTGTCCATAAAAATGATCATTAACTTTATGGTTATACTGTGACGCAAACATAATCGCTGGCTGCAAAACTACTCCCAAAACCAGGGAAATATAAGCAGTAGCTAATGATTTGCGTACAGCAGTTGGATAAATCTGCAATTCTTGAATCGAGCGAATCGTCTTGGTAAAATTCTTGACTCTGCGTTTAGCCTGCCTGCGAAGAATTGCATCTTCACGTGGAGTCAGCTGATAACCAACCGGTTTATAACGCAGGAATTCTGCTTTCAGACGATTATAACGAATCATTTCAGCCGTTGATTCATAAAAAGGATACTTCATACAAAAAAACGGCCACAAGATTACCCGGCTAATAAACCTCCACGGACAAAGCAACAGCTCATTACGTAAAGATAAGTCACCAGGTAATTTATCAAAATCATCATAAAAACGGTCAGTATTATGAATATGCCGTTTAACTTTTATTTGAGCTTTTTTTCTTTCTTGAAAACGAATCAGATAAATTAATAGCCAGAAAACCATAAAAATCAAATAAGCCTTAACTAGCCAAAATGCCAGACTAATCAGGCTATTATGGAAATCCGACTCAGAAAACTCAGCGCCAAAATCACCGTTTCTTAAAGAAATCTTTTTTTGAATACTTTCAATATACTGCAACTGAGCTGAACTAACTTCTGGTCTATTCCAACTGGCTTTTTGATCGCGCAACCGAATAAACGGTTGCAAAGGCGAAAACATTGCTGGAGAAGTTAAATACAAGTTGTACTTATCTTCCAGAATCATTAATTGCTCATAATCCTGGAAATAATCATAAACAGAATAAT
>WJKP01000026.1 GCA_014729025.1 Candidatus Buchananbacteria bacterium | reverse complement strand
CCCAATATGGATTTGTTTTATAAAAAATATCCTAATACCGAATTAACAGCTCATGGTGAAAAAGTCGGATTACCTAAAGGGCAAGACGGTAATTCAGAAGCCGGTCATATGAATATTGGCGCCGGTCGAATAGCTAAACAGGATTCTGTTTTGATTTTGGATAAAATAAAAAACAATACTTTTTTTAAAAATACTGCTTTAATTGAAGCGGTTAATCATGCTAAAAAAAATAAATCAAATTTACATCTTATGGGGCTCTTGGCTGATGACCAAAGCGCTCATGCACATCCCGAGCATTTATATGCACTTTTGGATTTTTTAAAAAAACAAAAATTTCATCGGGTTTATTTGCATTTATTTACTGATGGCCGAGACTCCTCACCTCATGCAGCAGCCAGGTTAATTAGTAAATTAATTAATAATTTTGAAAATAACGAAATTATTTCAACTATTATTGGTAGATTTTATGCTATGGACAGAATAAAAGCTTGGCACCGAACAGAATTGGCTTATAATGCCATGGTTTTAGGAGAGGGTATTGTTTCTGATAATCCTTATAAGGCAATAACCGAAGCTTATAACCGCGGTGAAACTGATGAATTTATTAGCCCGACAGTAATTTTAAATCCTAAGAAAAAACCGGCTTTTATTGACCATAATGATGCGGTTATTTTTTTCAATTTAAGATCAGATCGCGCTAGGCAATTAACCAAGCCGTTTGTGCAAAAAGATTTTGAAAAAAAGAATGGCAAAGCTTTTAAACGTAAAAAAGTGTTGAAAAATCTTAAGTTTGTAGCACTTACAGAATTTGGCCCTGATTTAAACAGTATTTTAACTGCTTTTCCTAGTGTTGATTTTGAAAATACTTTACCGTTTATGTTAGATAATTATAAACAGTTATATATTTCAGAACGGGAAAAATATGCTCATGTTACTTATTTTTTAAATGGAGGTCACAGTAAACCGGTTAATGGCGAAGAATGGCAAGTAATACCGTCTTCTGGTAAAGGGAATTATGAAAATGATCCGGCCATGTCTACCCAGGAATTAACCGAT
Source organism: Candidatus Buchananbacteria bacterium (assembly GCA_014729025.1). GTDB lineage: Bacteria > Patescibacteriota > Patescibacteriia > CAIXNZ01 > CAIXNZ01 > WJKP01. Next base: position 2,028 of record WJKP01000026.1, on the reverse strand, counting down.
ATAATAATCAAAGATTTGAAGAAAGAAAAATTTGATTTTATTACTGTTAATTTTCCAAATCCAGATATGCTTGGCCATACAGGTAATTTTGAAGCAACTAAAAAAGGCGTTGAAACAGTTGATAAAAATGTGGGGCGACTTTATGAATTAATAAAAAAAATCGGCGGTACTATGGTAATAACTGCTGATCATGGTAATGCCGAAGAATTGAAAAATCCACAAACCGGTGAAATGGATACTGAACATAGTGATAGCCCCGTGCCTTTTATTATTGTTAATGAGCAATTTAAAAATAAAGATTTAAAATTACGCAAAAAGGGGATTTTGGGTGATATTGCGCCGACGATTTTACATTTGCTTAATATAAAAAAACCAAAAGAAATGACAGGTAAGAGTTTAATTAAAAGTAAATTATATTAAAATATGCCGCAATTAAAAAATCGGCCGGTTGTTTTAATTATTTTGGATGGTTGGGGGGTAGCGCCTGAAGCGCCCGGTAATGCGATTAGCCAGGCAAAAACACCTCATTTTGACAAATATATCAGTACTTATCCGGCAATGACTTTAAAAGCAACCAGTGATTTTACAGATGAAAAAGGCAGTTCTGAATTTGGTCATTTATGTATTGGTACCGGCCGAAATTTTCAAAAAGATTTAGCGCGTATTAATAATGACATAAAGACTGGTGATTTTTTTAATAACCAGGCTTTTTTAGAAACAATAGATTATTGTAAAAAAAATAAATCAAAATTACATTTGATCGGTTTGCTTAGTAATGGCGGAGTGCATTCTCATATTGCGCACCTGATTGCTTTATTGGAATTAGCTAAAAAAGAAAAGGTTAAAAATATTTATATTCATGTTATTTTAGACGGCTGGGATACGCCTTATAACAGTGCCAAGGGTTTTATTGAAGAATTATTAGCCAAAATTAAAGAATTAAAAATAAATGCCCAAATCGCTACGCTCGCCGGACGTGTTTATGCTATGGATAGGATCGGTGATTGGAATAAGACCGAACAGTATTTCAATACATTAACCTTGGGGCAATCCGAACAAACTTTTTTTGATCCTTTAAAAGCGCTTGAATATTATTATGATCAGGAAATTTATGATGATAAAATTTTACCAACAGTTATAACCAATAAAGGTAAACCATTAGCTATAATAAAAGATTTCGACGCGGTTATCTTTTTTAATTTTCGGGCTGATCGAGCCAAGCAATTAACCAAAGCCTTTGTTTTGCCTGAATTTAATAAATTTGCCAGGCCATCTGAATTTAATAATTTATTTTTTTGCAGTTTTACCAATTATGATAAAGGCTTGCCAATTGATGCAATTGTTTATCCAAACTTAAAATTTAAAAATCCTTTATCTCAGTGTTTAAGTGATCATAATTTTAAACAATTACATATTACTGAAACAGAAAAGTTTCCACATTTAACTTTTTATTTTAATGGTAAAAGAAACGAGCCGTTTGAGAATGAAGATTGGTTAATGGTACCTTCTTTGAAAATTGATGCTTATGATAAAAAGCCTGCCCTGGTCGCTTCTCAAATAACCAATAAATTATTGGAAATTTTAGCTGAAAATAAATACGATTTTATTGCTGTTAATTATGCCAATGCTGATTTGGTCAGCCATACCGGGAATTTGAAAAAAACCATCAAAGCTTGTCAGATAGTAGATAAACAATTAGGTAAAATAATACCGTTTGTTTTAAATAAAAACGGTTTGGTTATTATAACCGCAGATCATGGCAATGCTGAGGAATTGCAAAATATTCAAATCGGTGATGTAAATACTACGCACAGTAATAATCCCGTGCCTTTTATTGTTATCAGTAATCAATTGGAAGGCAAAAATATCGGCTTACCGGATAGTTTCGGCTCTGATTTAAGTTTATTTAAACCGGTCGGCAGTTTGGCTGACATTGCTCCGACTATTTTAAAAATAATGGATATTGAAAAGCCCCCAAAAATGACAGGCAAAGAATTAATATAAGATTTGAAATAGGAAATAGAAAAT
>WJKP01000025.1 GCA_014729025.1 Candidatus Buchananbacteria bacterium | reverse complement strand
TTTGACTGCGCTGTAAGCTTATGCGCATAAAGCGTTTGATCATAAGCAATTGAAAAAGATTTTAGCCAATTAAGGCAACGTTTACCAAATGACTGCAGCTTGGCCTCCTGGCCATGAGTCCGACCGAGCATAGGCGTGTAACGGTATGCTTCAGCTATAACCACTAAATTAGCCTTAATCCGTTGGTAAGGCGTATCAAGTTGCGAGACTGATTCACGTAGCAAAAGCGCCATGGCTGGTTCTTCAGTATCAAAACTGGTCATGCCTTTATGCCAAAACTGATGAAGTTCGGGAGGTAAATGCCGCAGCCTTTCATCCAAAAAAGCGTTCAGATCATGATGAATCTCTTTGTCCCTGGCTTTCCACCAGACAACGGCTTCATCATCAATCGGATGATGATCAAGCCTGTCTTTTATTTTTTGATAAGTACCAGCTGGAAAAATATTCAGCTGTTCTCTGGCTAAAATAACTGCCAGTTCGACTTCTTGCCACTTCCTTAATTTGGATTTATCACTCCAAATCTTGGCGATTTGAGGATCTTCATAACGTTCAATCATCATTGGCCTCCTTTGTTTGTTGGCGTTTTTTTTATTATACTTAAAAGCCTTTATTGTAAAGTACGTTCTTATAACTTAAATAATTAATAGTGTTTTGTCAACATAATTTAAACATTTTATATGCTTGCCAAAACTCTTTTGTTTCGGTAAGATAAAATAATAAAAGTTTATGGTTATAGGTAAAGAAGCTGGTTTGGTTGTTAGTTAATAGGGATTGGTTTAAAATACAAAAAAATTAACGTCAAGAATTCTAACCAGTATCATAACCAAACAACCTTTCACCAAATAAATCATGCCAGATAATAAAAAAACAGAAAAAAACATTGCCGGTAAATTACCGCCACAAAATATTGAAGCCGAACAATCACTTTTGGGGTCTCTTTTAATTGATAAAGACGCTATCATTAAAATAGCTGATATTGTCAATGCCAATGATTTTTATCAAGATAAACACCGCTTAATTTTTGAAGCTATGCTAGATTTATACGGCAAACGTGAACCGATTGATTTATTAACCTTGGCTAACCGTTTAACTGAAAAGGAACAGCTTAAAGAAACCGGCGGCCGTTCTTATCTAGCCTCTTTAAGTAACATGGTACCAACATCTTCACATGTAATTTATTATGCTGAAATTGTTCAAAAAAAATCCTCTTTACGTAATTTAATTACTGCCGCTTCCAATATAACTAAAATGGGCTATGATGAAGAAGAAGATGTTTCCAGTATTTTAGATAAAGCCGAACAAACAATCTTTGCTGTTTCACAAGGCCATCAAAAACAACAATTTGTACCAATTACTAATATTTTAAATGATACTTTTGAAAGAATCGATGCTATTCATAAAGATAAAGGTAAATTGCGCGGTGTACCAACTGGTTTTAATGATTTAGATAGTCTTTTGGCCGGTTTACAAAAATCCGATTTAATTATTTTAGCTGCCAGACCATCTGTTGGTAAAACAACATTTGCCTTGGATATTGCTCGTAATGTTGCCACTAAAAATAAAAGCCCGGTTGCTCTTTTTAGTTTGGAAATGTCCAAAGAACAATTGGTTGATCGTTTGCTTTGTGCTGAAGCCAATGTTGATTTATGGAAAATGCGAACCGGGCGATTATCAGATAAACAAGAAGATGATGATTTTCCTCGTATTGGTCATGCCATGGGGACTTTGGCTGAAGCGCCTATTTTTATTGATGATTACGCCAATGCCAATATTATGGAAATCAGAACCAAAGCTAGACGTTTGCAAATGGAGCATGATTTAGGCTTAATTGTAATTGATTATTTACAATTAATGGAAGGTCGATTAAGAACCGATAACCGTGTACAAGAAATATCTGAAATATCACGTGGTTTGAAACAAATTGCTAAAGAATTAAATGTACCGATTTTAGCCTTATCACAGCTTAACCGTAGCGTGGAAAACAGACAACCACCGATTCCGAAACTGGCTGATCTTCGCGAATCAGGTTCAATTGAACAAGATGCGGACATTGTGATGTTTATTTATCGTGAATCTGTTTATAAAAAAGACCTGGAACTTGATCGTAAAAATATGGCTGAAATTTATATTTCCAAACACAGAAACGGCCCGACCGGTGTTATTAAATTATTTTTTGATGAACAAAAAGTAAGTTTTCGTAATTTGGAAAAATCAGGCTCAAACTTTTCAGAAGAACCACCACCAGAGCCTAAGGCTAAAAAATCTGATCAGGATTTAAAAAGTCAAGACATGCAATTACCAAATTTTGGCTAAATATTTATTACCGATTACCAATGACCAATGCCTAATTACCAATTTTAATTACTAATAACCAACCTATGTTTAACAAATTAAAACAATTCAAAGATTTAAAAAACCAAGCCAATCAATTAAAAGAGACCTTAGCCCAAGAGACTGCTGAAGGTTCAACTGACTGGGGTAAAGTTAAAGTAAAAATTGACGGTAATCAGGAAATTTTAAATGTTGAAATTGATCCTGAATTATTGACTAGTGACAATAAAGAAAAACTGGAACAAGATATTAAAGAAGCGACTAATGATGCGATTAAAAAAGTCCAAAAAATAATGGCTGACACAATGCAGCAATCAGGCTTGAATTTTCCTGGGATGTAAAAATATATTAATTTCAATTATCAAATCATATTTATTAAATCAATATGATCAAATTCCCTCCGACCATTCAAAACCTAATCGACCAATTTAGCAAACTACCTGGCATCGGCCCAAAAACAGCAGAGCGGCTTGTTTTTTATTTGCTTAAATGGTCGCAAAAAGAAAAAGATGAATTTGCCAAAGCTTTAACTGATTTAAGTCATTCAATTACTCATTGTTCTCTTTGCCATAATATTTCTGAAAACGATCCTTGCCTTATCTGCTCTGACCAAGCTAGAGACAAAGCAAAAATTTGCGTAGTAGCTGAAGCCCATGATTTGTCAGCCATTGAAAATACCAGTGAATTTAAAGGTGTTTATCATGTTTTAGGCGGTGTCTTGGATCCTTTGCATGGCATTACTCCGCAAAAACTTAAAACTGATCAGCTGGTTGCCAAAATCCAAGAGAATAATTTAACTGAAATAATCCTGGCTTTTAACCCTGACATGGAAGGTGAAGCCACCATGACTTACTTAAAAAATTTACTTAAACCGTTTACCAAAATAAAAATAACCCGTTTAGCCAGAGGCATGCCAGTCGGTTCTGATCTGGAATATACTGATGAGATTACTCTTTCCAATGCTTTAAAAAACAGACGAGACATATAAGTCCTTTATTTAATAACAAAGGGCTTTTTTTATTTTAATCAAAAACCCATATCAAATGATATGGGTTTATTTTTCGCTATTTTGCCGAAACAAAATCGGCTATTTCTAAGGTTTCAATATCAATTTCTAATTCTTTTAATACTTCGACTAATTTTTTAATTTCGTCAATATCAGTGCTGCAAATTCTTAAAAAAGGTTGTGGCTCTTTATTAATATTAAAACAATAATCAAGACATATAGTAAAAACCACATCAGATTGTAATTCAGGGATTTTTCTACCAATAACATCAAGAACCTTTGTCCCCAAAAAATTAGCCTTAGCTCGATCCAAGCCGTGAATCTCAATATTCGACATTATTTTTCTCCTTTTGTTTGCTGAAAATCTTTAATAAGCCCGTAAATTAATACTACTCCCAAAATCAGCAAAACACCAAATGGCGCTATAGCCACATGTTCAGGCACTGTGCCTGTTTCCGCATACTGGACTGCTACTTGCCAATAATGTAACATTGATATTCCCCTCCTTTTTTAAAAGATTATTAAATTATTGCAAAAAAAATTAAATTTGTCAATAAAAAAATGCATCCTTTTATTATGCTCGGGATGACATTTTTTATATTATAGCCTTGCTATTTTTAAATAGATTCAATTTTAACCAAAGTTTTGGGCTGCCTATGCCCTTTTTTGCGTCTGTATCTGATTTTTGATTTATATTTAATAACCGTAATCTTTTTATCTCTGTACTGTTTTTCAATAACACCAGAAACTTTGGCATTTTTAACCAAAGGATCACCGATTTGCACATCTGTGCCCTTAGTATCAGCAACCAATAAAACATCTTTAAAATCCATTTTTTTACCTTCGTCACCTTCAATTTTTTCTATTTGAATTTTATCACCTTCAGCTACTTTATATTGCTTGCCTCCGGTTTTAATTACTGCGATTTTAGACATATATTTTTAGCTTATGGCAAATGGCCTGTGGCTATTTGCAAATTATAATTTAAAAAAAGATTATTACCATGCTAAATCTTGATTAGTATTTTAACTTAAATAAAAAAAATTGTCAAATGAAAAAGCCCCTGTTTTAAACAGGGGCTATATTTTATATTATACAATGCCAAAAATCGGTCAGGAAAAAAGATACCAGCATCAAAAAAAGGCCAAAGATAAAATTCAAAAACATACCTTTTTCCGATACCCGATAATTACCAATCATAATCCAGTCCTTGTGGTGTTTTGATTGTGAGGCACAAGGATTTATATCAAACCAAAAATTATCCTCAAGAGCCCAAATCAGCATCAAACCGGCAATAGATCTTATTTCTAGTATAATAACCGACTCAGGCCAAAAGCAGAGATAGACTAAGATATGTGAGACAAAAATCTGAATCAGGTCAACTATCCGATGATAGATTGTAAAATCTTTACCCCCTAGCAACCTATTAATATAAAAAAATAAAAGTTGCCAGGCCATTTTTTATGATCGACTAAAATGTATTTATTAGAAGCAAAGGCTTTATAAAACATTTTTTCTTCTTTTTCATCCCAAATATATTTTGCTGTTGGCAACTCTTTAGCCCAGCCGTTTGAGCCTTCGATTTCCACTTCCAATTTGGCAAAAAGTATACACCAAACAACTAAAAGTGAAAAGAACAAAAATATAATCATGACCATTCCTCCTTTTTTATCATTATATTAAACTAACAAATTTTATTAATTAAGTCAAGCTGCTAATTTGACTTATTTATTGATTATTGTTAATATCTATTAAATCCGCACATTAAAACTAAAAGAAGGAGGCTTGGATGGTAAAAATAATCGACAGTCTAGAATGCTCTTTGCAAATTTGGGAAAATCTCTGTTTATTAATTCAGCTTTTCTCAAAATTCCAGCAAAAACAAGGTTTAAAACCAGACTACCCATTACAAGGTCCCTTTGTTCATTACGCTGAATTTCGCAATTACCTAAAATCTGTCGGAGTCAACCCAGATTTTGAAACAGTAATTAAAAAATTTACTGAACCTTATCGAGAGGACAAATCACCGGCTTTAGGTGATTTGGCTCAGCTGGCTTTTGAATTAGCGCTTTGGTCAAGTAGCAGTCGGCGTGTATATCACCTAACTTCTAACATGCAATTACTTTTAAATGCCACTACTACTAAAAATATTACCTGGCAGGATGTCAGGTTACCATTACCGTCATTTACTATATTGTTGGATGAACCAATTAAAGATACTGATGGTCTGGCTGAATATGATTGTATTTTAGTAACTTCAGGATTATCTTCAACTGGTATTAAAGAAATTGAATTTCGTTTAATCCCTAATGATTTCAGGCATTATTCAAAAATCGCTGATGAAGAAATTAAGCTAATGAAAAAATTCTTAAAACAAAATAAGAAAGACAAACTGCTTAAACGAATACAAAAACACTACTCGTCTATACCTGATCCCCTATTATCACCTATTTTTTCAATCCCTTTGACTGAAAAAGCCTTACAAAGCAAAGTAACTGACTCAATTATTGACCTAGCGTTGGAATTTGTTACTCAATCCCAAGCTCATGGTCATAAAATTACCATACCTAAAGGAGTAAAAGTAATGCCAGAAGAAGGCAATACAGCCACCAGATTAATTGTCAGTCTTTGTCTTTATTTGACTACTCGCGAAGGCAGTAAAATTAAAAGCAAAAAACATCAAACTTCAAAAAGTAAAAAAAACAAATCTTTGCCGACAATTAGCGACTGTTTTGAAATTTTTACTATCAATACTGAAAGAAAGTTAAACCCACAAGAAAAAAACGCTTTTTCAGAAGGTTTAAAACGAATGGACGGGCAAATATGCCCTCATTGGCGTATGGGCACTTGGCGGTTTCCACCAAATAAAGCCAATGATCCTGAAGCTAAAAAAACAGTCTGGGTTAGCCCCAGTCTTGTTAATAAACATTTAATTACAGAAAACACACGACCTAACGGATCAAAAATTCACTTATAAAAAATGCTCCGGTCTTATCAAGACCGGAGTTTTCTTATTAAAAAAATAATAAAAATAAATCAATTAAAATCAGTAAAAATATCCACTTTATCACCTATTTTAATATTATGCTGATCACTATAACCGGCATTAACTTCCAAAACATAATTAACCTCTGATTGCGGATAATAAACTTGTAATTCGTGATCAGAATCTGGGATTGGCGCATTGGAAGTTATTTCAACAATCTGATTATCATTAATCCAAATAAAATCAAGCGGAAACTTCATTTTTCTCATAACAAATCCCGGTTTTTGTTTTTGCTCAAAAACAAACAGCATACCTTGATTTTCAGCCAAAAAATCCCTTTCACCCAAGCCTTTTAATCTTTCAGCAGGTGTCTTGGGTATCTCCACATAAATAATATTATCATTAATAATTACCTGAGTTAAAGATGAATCCTTAATATTGGAAAATACAGAAAAAGCGGAACTGATTATTAAAATTAGCAAAACACCAATTATAAAAAAAATGACTATAAATACATATTTTCTATCTTTCATATTTTTGAATTTTTCTTTTGATAAATAAAAACCAAACTAACGCCTAAAATCAACATGACCAGTAATAAAATAATCAAGGCGATTAATTTTCCAAAGGTTTGTAAAAAAACAGCAAAGCCGCCAAATAAAGCTGTTAATAATAAATAAAAAACAACTGCCTGACCATGAGAAAAACCAACATCAAGTAATCGAAAATGCAAATGTTTTTTATCTGAAAATTTAAAAGGATTTTTACCGGCTAAAATTCTGCGGGTAATAACCCAAATTACATCTAAAATAGGAATACCTATAATTAATAAAGTAGTTGCTACCTTAGAACCGGAAATAATTGCCAAAACACCAATCATTAAACCGGCATACAAACTACCACCCTCACCTAAAAAAAGTTTAGCCGGATGCCAATTAAAAATTAAAAAGCCTAAAAAAGCACCTGCTAAAATCATGGCGATCAAAGCCGTATTATATTGAGCAACAATTGTACTCGTTGCAATGGCAAAAATTATAACTGCGCCGATAACTGTTACCCCGGAAACCAGACCGTCAAGTCCGTCCAAAAGTTTAGTTGTGTACATCATACCCATTAACCAAATAAAAGTGAATAAATCTGACAATACGGTAATCTTATATGGTATCCCCTGCCAATAAAATAAAACAAATTCCCATTGATCAAAACGAATCACTCCGCCAAAAGGATTTCTAATATGATCAATGCCAATACCACTGGCAATAATTACCAAAACAGCCAAAATGGGAAAAATTATTTGCAGCCTGGGTTTTAAATTATATTTATCATCCAAAACACCCCCTAGTATAATAATCAAAGAAGCAATTATTATACCCCAAACATATTTTTCAGCTATAAAATCTTTAATAATTAAATCAGTAAAAAAACTATAGTATACAAATACTATAGTAAAACTTAAAAAAACAGCAATTCCGCCCAATAAAGGAGTGGCTTTTTGATGAATTTTTCTGGCCACAGTAGGCCGATCAACAATATTAAATTTAGCAGCTAATTTCTTTACTATAAAAGTCAAAATGACTGCCAAAACAAAAGTAATAATAAAAGCAACTGAATATACCATACTTATAACTTTTTAGCTTTTTCTACTCTAATTACTCCGCCTGGTTCTAAAATTGCCACATCCCTTCGCCCTATTTTACCTTTAATTAAATATTGAGCCAAAGCATTGTCAACATGCTTCTGAATAGCCCGCCTTAATGGTCGGGCACCAAATTGCGGATCAAAACCGATTTGAGCCAGCTCTTTAACCGCTTCTTCACTAGCCTGAAAATGGACGCCTTTTGCTTCCAAATTTTTAGCAACATCATTCAGCATTAAATGGGCAATTTTAACAACGTCTTCATAACTAAGCGGTTTAAAAACAATAATATTATCAAAACGATTTAAAAATTCCGGACGAAAATAATCTTTTAATTCTGTTTCCAATAAATCTTTTTTTATTTTTTCAACCGGTAAATTTTCTTTAACTTTTTGTTGAATATAGCGTGAACCAGCATTGGAAGTGGCAATAATAATCGTATTGGTAAAATCAATAGTACGGCCGGTCGCATCAGTTAAACGCCCATCCTCCATTACTTGCAAAAAAACATTTAAAATATCAGGATGCGCTTTTTCCAGCTCGTCCAACAAAACTATGGAAAAAGGTTTTTGTCGAACCGCCTCAGTTAATTGACCGCCGGTACCTGCGCCTGCCTGACCTGGTGGGGCGCCTATTAAACGGTTAATGCTGGATTTTTCCTGATATTCTGACATATCCAAACGCACCATATTTTCTTCACTATTAAAATAAACTTGAGCCATTGTTTTAGCTAATTCAGTTTTACCCACACCAGTCGGGCCTAAAAATAACAAATTAGCAATCGGACGGTCAACATCTCTGAGTTCAGCTCTGGCCCGGCGTAAACTATTAGCCACGGCACTAACTGCTTCTTCCTGATCAACCATTCTTTCATGAATAATTTCTTCTAATTTTAATAATTTTTCACTTTCACTTTCAGTAATGTCAGAAACCGGCATATTAATTTTTTCTGACAATAAAATGGCTACATCATTACCAGTTACTAAGGATCCGGCGCCTTTATTAGTTTTGGCCCAAGCCCCTGCTTCTTCCAACAAACTAATCGCTTTATAAGGCAAAAATTGATCCGTAATATAACGATCGGTTAATTTAACAGCGTTTTCCAAAGCTCTGTAAGAAAAGAAAATATTATTTTTACCTTCAATCCTGCCAACCTTACCGGCAATAATCTGAACCGCTTCATTAAATTCCGGTTCAGCGATTTTTATTTTCTTTAAAATATTGCCCAAGCTGGTATTTTCAATTGAATTAACATAACTGGTCGGCGTACTAGTAGAAATTAAAATAAATAAATTTTTGGATAAAGCTTCCACAATAACATCAGATAAATCTAAACTTTCTCCGCCACCAGCCGAAATACCCATAATATCCTGGATATTATCAATATATAAAATTACATTACTGGCTTTAATCAGTTCATTAACACAAATCAATAAACGTTGCTGAGCTTCACTGGCTGAAGCACCTGACAATAAACGCGAAACACTTAAACTAACCAACCTTTTATCACGTAAAAATTCCGGCACATCATCAGCAATCATTTTTTGCGCCAAACCTTCCATTATCGCTGTTTTCCCAACACCGGGATAACCGACCAAAACAACACCTTTAATTGAACTGCCTTCCAAAACTCTAAACATTTCATTAAATTCACTTTCACGATCAATACACAAAGGTAAATAACCCATTTTAGCCAATAAAGTCAAATCTTCAGAAAACTGATTCAAATATTGAGTTTGCACGGCTGTCATGGCTCGATCAATACCGGTTTTTGATTTCAAACGAGAACTGGCTCTGTAAGTTTGCCATTGCTGACGCAATAATTGCCTAATTCTTTGCCATAAAATAACATTATTAACCTGTTCCAAGCTAATATTAATATCAAATAATACTTCTTGGATCATTTTATCAGCTTTAATAGCTTCTTGAGCTATTTCAGTAGTATCAACTTTTTCCAACTTATTATCATAAGCTGCCCGATAAGCTTTCATTAAAAGTTTTATTGATTCACTGGAAAAAACTGTTTTACCTTCAGTTTGCGGGTATTTGGCTGCAACTCTGCCTAATTTTTTAGCCAAATCATTAAAATCAACGCCTAATCGGGAAAAAATACTCCCCATTTGATTGGAAACAATAAAAGCGGCAATCAAAAAATGAATCGGACCAACTTCAATAGCCTTGTATCTAGCAGCCACTTCAAAAGCTTTTTCAATTACTTGACTGGCTTCTTTACTAAACGCCTTGTAAATATCAATTTTATTTTTATTACTAAACGATTTAACCTGCAGCCAATCAGCCGGAGGCGGAGCAATAGCTGCCTGTTCACTTTCTGATTCATATTTTTTAGCTAAAACAGTTTGTTTTTGCTCTTTAATTAAAGATATAAAATAAATTAAATATAAATCAAACATCAATGACAGCCAAAAATAAAAATGAAATTCATTTTCACCGCTTAACCAATAATCTACCTCCAATATTCTAAAAAAATCATTCAAATAAACCAGATAAAAAGAATAAATCAAACTGGCCAAACCCAAAACACCAATAATTATTAAAATTATTAAAGTTATAATACTGGCTATTTTTTCAAGCTTATATAACTTTATATATTGAGGATTGATTATTTTTGACCAATACAAAATATAACCATCCAAATAAGCGATGATGCCATAGCCGTCACAATTACGACATTTTTTATTGTCTATATACCCCAAACCATTACACTGTGAACAAATCAAAAACTGCAATTGTTCTTTGTTATTTTCTATATTTTTATCATTTTCAGGCATTTAAAATATAAAAATTAATAATTGAAAAATAATAAAGACTGGTAAAACCAGCCAAATAAAAACAAAAACAAGAGTTAAACAAATTAAAAATAAAAGCGCCAAACCGCGAAAAATAATATTAACCAAACGAAGAAAAAAACTGATCAAACGTCCCGGAATATCCCTTTGGCCAAACATTGGCACAAAAATATTTTTCACCCAAATAGTAAAACCTAAGGTTAAATTAAAATCACTAATTAACCGGCCAATACTTTTAATCATTTTTATAAATCCCTTTGAATACCACCAAACAGGAAAATATAAAGCTGTTCTTAACCCGTCGATTAGAATTAAAATAATTATTTTACCAGTACCGGTTGAAACTTGAGCCATATTAATTAAAGTTTTATTTATTTAATTTTAGCATAATTCAAATAAAAAAAGAACCCCACAACTAAACGTTATGGGGTTTTATCAGCTTTGCTGAAAAAATTTTTCCTGCAAATTTTTCATGCCTTCAAAAATATCGTGAACTTGACGCTGAGTAAGCTCACAATCTTCTTCAGGCGCAATGCCTTCTAAGCGCTTTTTTATAGCTTTTTTCTTACTTGGCGACACTCGTTCGTCGGAAAAACCATTGATGAAAGATTCAACAGCACTTTTGGTAGTTATAAATTCCATTTTTTTACCTCCTTTTACCAAAGTTTTAAACGGCATTTTTTCTAGATATTTAAACTTAACATTTATTAAATATTTTGTCAAATATTTTACAAAAAAGCCTTATTGTTGAAAACAATAAGGCTTTAAGCTTTGCCTGACTCTTCTAAATTTTGCAAAGATATTTGCAAAGCAAAAAAATCATTACAATTAAAAGGGTCAAGGTCTTTGAAACTTAACTGGGCACTCATTATCTTTTGCTGAATCTCTTTAAAATACCCAACCAAAGAATCCAAATCAGTTGAACCTGACTGATAATCTTGAAAAAGCTGCAAAAATTCTGTTTTTAACTGATTGTTCAAAAGACTATCAATCTCAGCTTTTGTTGTCCCCAATTCTTCCCAAGTCGTTTCTTGCATATTTAGCGCTTGAAAAACAGTATTGGCAATAAGTTGCATTGCAGCCAAATTCAATTCGCTTTTTCTTAAAGTCTCGACTTGAACTTTTAAAAGCTTGACTCGAGCAAACTGAGTCATTATTAATCACCTCCTTTTTTACATATCTATCTTAGTTAGTATAAAATTGAATTAATTAAAAGTCAATTTTAAAGCCCTGATAAATAAATCAGGGCTTTTGACATTTAGGACAAGTTATTATTGGAGGAGCAGGAATACGCAATACTTCAAACCATTGTTTTCTGGAAAGAATGGCATATTCTGCTTTTTGCAATTTATCAAAATCTTTTCTCGCAATATTTTGCCAGTCAAGCGAATCATCATGCAAAAGATCAACTTCAATTTGTAAAGGCGATTCAATAAATTTATTGCAGCCATTTGAACAAGAAGCATGAGGACAAGCAAATAAATACACTTGGGGCAAACAAATAAAATTATTATCGCTATCATAGCCTCTAATAGCTACAAAAACGCCATGCTGACAAGCAGCACATTTTTTTTGCCAACCAGTAATTCTGACTTTTTTATCACCTCGACTGCAAAATTTAATATTTTTTAATGGCTGTTTTTTATTTTTCAAAATTAACCTCCTTTAAAAACCTTTACTAATCTTTACTTAATATTTATGATTTGTCAAGTAAAAAAAGCCGCTAAAGCGGCTTTAATACTTTTGATTATTAATTGACAAATCCCGGTCTGGCAACAAAACCTTCGTTCAAGGCAGTGCCACTCTTATCTCGATATACGGTAGTTTGGTAAACCCCCCAATACCCGCTGCGGTGATCATAAGTAATGGCTACTTCATTATTCATGGTATTACCATTACTGGCCGGATCAGACTGAAAAGATAATGATCTCTTTATCTTCTCGATTGCTTCGTCAGTCGGAAACTCTTTCCCTTCCCAAAGAATTACTCGGTCTCCCATAAAATTTCCTCCTTTTTTTCTTTTTTTCTTAAAGACTCTTTTCAAGCATTACTATTATTTTGCATATCTCGGACTGAAACTTGATTATTTGAAAAGAGCCTTGCATTCCCTTTTCAATCATAGCTGTCTCAACAAAAACTGATAAAGGCTGATTTTCTAAGGCAATATGGGCTTCTCCACGTTCCATGCCATGATTATCAATAAATTCTATGGACACGCCACCAGTAAATTTCTGTTCAGGATCTACATTTCCCATAATTTCCTCCTTCCTTAGATTTAATTATCTTGTCATTTACAATAAAATTTGTCAACAACTTTATAAATTATTAGCCTTAATCGCCTGGCGAATCTCCCTCATTAATTCTAAATAAAATTCCAAATTATTTAAAGTTGCCAAACGCAACCCCAAGCCTTCCTGTGTTTTAAACAAGTGATGCAAATAAGCTTTGCTATGTGTATTTAATAATTCCAAATTAGAAGCTTGATTAATCGGCTCAAAATTCTCTTTATATTGATTGTTTTTAACAATTAAAGTTTTATAAAATAAATTATCAAATAATTCAATGGAGTCTTTTTCCGATTGAGCACAAAATTGATACAACCTACCATGACGCGCTTCACGAGTCGGGATCACACAATCAAACATATCAACACCTTGTTTTACGGCAAAAACGATTTCTTCCGGACGTCCCAATCCCATTAAATAACGGGGTTTATTAATAGGCATTTTAGGTGTTATATATTGCAAAATTTCATACATTTTATCTCTGGGCTCTCCGACAGCCAAACCACCGATAGCATAACCAGGCAAATCTAAACTTGAAATTTTTCCTAATGATTCGTCTCTTAAATTTTTAAAAGTTGAACCTTGCATAATACCGAATAATAATTGTTTTTTATTGCCTTTGAGCCATTGCTGTTTGCATTTTTTAAGCCAATCATAAGTAATCTCATTTGCCTGCCTAACAGCGGCAAAATCAGCATTACCCGCCGGACAAACATCCAAAGCCATCATAATATCTACACCCAAGGACTGCTGAATTTTAATTGATTTGACTGGTGTTAATAAATGTTTAGATCCGTCTAGATGTGACTGAAACTCAACACCGTCTGGTTTTATTTTTCTGATTTTAGCCAAAGAAAAAACTTGGTAACCACCGGAATCTGAAAGAATCGGTTTTGACCAATTTAAAAATTCGTGAATACCGCCGTGTTTTTTAATAATCTGCTTACCTGGCTGCAAATATAAATGATAGGTATTAGCTAAAATAATCTGGGTACCTAATTTTTCCAATTCATCAGTAGAAATATTTTTAACTGCTGCTTTGGTAGCAATCGGCATAAAAAATGGCGTTTTGATTTCACCATGCCAGGTTTTTAATTGGCCTAAACGGGCTTGTGTTTTTTTGGATTTTTGCTTTATTTTAAACATTGTTTATATTTACAAAAAAAATTTAATCTGCTAAATTTTAGTTGTTCTTTCAAAACTAATTTACCTAACTAGGCAAAGTTTAAGAATTAATATTCTTTAATCCAAAGGAGGTGCCTAATGGATCAAGTAGCCGCGTCAACAAAAACAAAACAGGTTCAAACAAGTATAAAAAAAACTGATTATCTTTTCTGGCCCTTAGTTAAAATATTACCAAAAAATTTAACTCCCAACCATTTGTCCTTTGTAAGGCTGTTTTTATGCTTCCCTATTATTTTACTGATGTGGCTGCATTTTTTCAAGACAACAGCGATCTTTTTCCTTTTGGCAGCCATTTTAGACGGCCTGGATGGTTCAATGGCCAGAATGCGCAATCAAGAATCACGTCTAGGCGCGATCCTTGATCCAGCAGCAGACAAAATAGTTAATTTCGCTGTTTTCCTGGGATTTTTGTTTTACATTAACTCAAGTATTTACAAATGGCTTATTTTACCAATCATTTTGATTGATTCCTTGCTTTTCTGTGTAGCCTTTAGTAAATACTTAATAAAGGATGTTCTGCCGAAACTATCCGCTAATCATTGGCTTAATAATTTAATCAGCCCGCAGCAAATCTTGCAAAATGTAAAAGTAGATAAAACAGGCGCCAACACTTTTGGTAAGATCAAAATGGTCTTACAAGTGATTGTGCTTTCAGCTTTACTACTTTTTGATCCTCAAGCGTCTTATTTTGTACATAAAAACTTAACAATTCCTTTGGATTGGACTTTACTGGATATTGCTTCCCCGCTTTTACTGGCTTGCATAATATTTGGCGCTCTAAGTCTTTGGGGCCATATCCAAGTCATTCATTTGAAAAAATAAGACAGCAAAACCCCCGTCATTTTAGTACGGGGGTTTATTTTATACATAATTATTATTAACGATTAATTGCCACCGAAGTACCATTGGCTTTTAAGTATTCTACTCGGGCAACTTCTACCATTTCCAATTCCTTAACAGCCTGATTTAATCTGGCAGTAGAACGCAAATCAGTTATTTGTAATTTTAATTTTTTATTTTTATCACGCAGTTCAGCTGATTTTTCTTCTAAATCTTTGATTTCATAACCTTTAGTTGCCAAACCATTGATTTGGGCTAAATATAATAAACCAGAAACACCAATTAAAATCATTAAAACAATCAGCCAACTTCTGGAATTTAATTGATACTTAGTAAGAATATTTTTTTTATAAAATTTTTCTTTAAGATCATGCAATTTTGCACTAATCATGAATTTCGACATACTTTTATTTTTTTATTTATTTTTAAATTAACTTATTAATTGATTAAATTTTTACTACGGCTCGCAATTTCGCGCTTCTACTTCTGGGATTTTTCATAATTTCGGTTTGACTGGGCTTAACAACTTTTTTGGTTAAAATCTTTAATTGCGCCTTATGTTCACAAACGCAAACCGGTATTTGCGGCGGACAAAGACAATCTTTAGATTCTTTTTTAAAAAATTCTTTAACTATTTTGTCTTCTAAAGAATGAAACGAAATCACCACTAACCTGCCATTTTTAAACAAAGCTTCCAGAGCTTGTGGTAATATTTTTTTCAAATTAGCCAACTCGTTATTAACCTCTATACGTAATGCTTGAAAAACCTTGGTGGCTACGTGAATTTTTTTCGGTTTAGGTTTATTTTTATAAACTTTTTCAATAATATCGACTAATTGGTTTGTTTTGGTTATTGGTTGTTTTTTTCTTAAATCAACAATTTCCTGGGCAATTTGCTTGGCATAACGTTCTTCGCCATATTCTTTAAAAATTCTGATTAAATCTGCTTCTTTATATTTATTAATAATATCAGCTGCGGTTTGCTCTGTTTCCCCAAAGCGCATGTCTAAAAAAGAATCCCCTTTAAACGAAAAGCCTCTTGTTTTTGCCTGTATTTGATAACTGGATAAACCAAGATCAAGTAAAATACCGTTAATTTTATTAAATCCTGTGTCATATAATATTTGTTTTAAATTTTGGTAATTGTCATTGATTAAAATAATTCTATCTTTAAATTCCTGTAAATTTTGTTTAGCTGCTTCAATTGCTTGAATATCCAAATCAATTCCTAATAATTTACCGTTAGGTCCGGTTTTCTGTAAAATCGCTTTAGCATGTCCGCCTCCGCCCACAGTGCAATCAATGAAATTTTGATTCGGCTGAGGCTTTAAATATTCAACAACCTCATCCAATAAAACCGGCTTATGTTCAAATTTCATTACTCAAGCTTAATTTTTTAAATGACTTAATATTTTAATTTTTGTTTTTGTGAACGGGGATAACAGTCTCCCCGTTTGGGTTTATTTAGGCTACGATCAGCTCTGTACAGCCAGTTCGGGCCTTGATTTGACAGCCTTGACCTTGCGAAGAAAGCCTGGCAGCTACTGTCCGTAAAAAACGTCGCTCTTCCGGATCCTGTGGTTTTGTCGAAACAACCAAAGCCTTGCCCTTAGGGCTCCTTTGCGTTGATAATTGTTGCCCAATTGGCATTTTCAACCTCCTTTGTAAAAATTCGATGCCTTAATCCACTTAAACCGGTGCCATCATTGCCACCCAATCAGACGAAACAACATAAACTTGCCTAGATTCTTGTGCCTTGGCAAATTTAACATCAGATTCAGGAATATGGGTTCGACATAACGGACCGGCACAAAAGTATCGACCGCTACCCTTTGCTTCCACTTCTTTGCCACACATGGGACAAAAACCTTTTACTGTTTCCAATGCCATTCAATCTCCTCCTTTACATTACCCCTGCGATCTTATTCCCGAATTGACCAAAAGATACAAACTCTGTTTTGGTCAACCTAGGACATTTTACCTTTTTGACTTGGCCAAAAACCTTAGCTTGCATAAATAAAGGTACATCCCTTGTTTCTGCCTCAAAGTGTTTTCCCCTGCTTGTGATGATAATTGCCCTTGCCATCTTTTTTCCCTCCTTGTTTTTGATATTGTCAATAAATTACACTCTACTTTTCAAGTTTTGACAGGAGAGAAATAGGATAAGCATTGCCATTTCTCTCCTGAGAAAAACCCTACT
>WJKP01000024.1 GCA_014729025.1 Candidatus Buchananbacteria bacterium | reverse complement strand
CTGAATCAGAGCTTTTAACCTTTTACTTTGTCTTGCCTCAACCTCTTTTTCCATAGTTGAACCAAAAACAACAATTTTATCCCTAAAAGGAACGTCTTGAACTAACTGATAAAACTCCTTGGCTTTTTGTCTGGCTTCTTCCTCCTCTTCCTCTCTTGTTTCATCTTCTGGTACTGGCCAAGGGCCTTCAATCCAGGGCACGCCAAATTCATGCAACTTTTCAGCAATCGCCAGCATATCAACTGGAATCAATGTAGTTGCCATTGATTGTCCGCCTTCACGTAAGGTTGTGTCACTAATCAAAACCTCCTGTTCCGCCATTTTCCCCTCCTTTTGTTTTTTTTGCATTCAAGGTACCTTTAAAAAAAATCCAGCCTTCTTTGGAAGGCTGGATTTTATATGTCAATAATTGACAATAAATTAACAAATCATAAAGCCTTCCAAACGAACTGGAATAATAATTCTAACAATGGCAATGGTTGGAAAAACTTTTTTCATAATTAAAAAAATTATATTAATTACAATTTAACAAACTATTTTTTAATAGTCAAGTTTTATTTTAAGTCCAAAGCTTTATCAATTTTCTCTTTATCAAAACCAACAATCATTTCTCCTTCAATATCAATGACAGGCACGCCCATCTGGCCTGACTTATCAATCATCTCCTGTGCTTTAGCAGAGTCATTAGCTACATCCATTTCTTGATATTCAATTTCATTTTCCTTTAAATACTCTTTGGTTTGCTTACAATAAGGACAAGTTGGCGTAGTGTAAATTATAACTTTTTTTTGCTCCGCCATAAATTTTATGATTATTATTTAAAATTTTTATAATTTTAAATCAGACAACCATTCTCTAACTGCCTGGCGTACTTCATCTTTATTTTTTAAAACTTTTTTAAAAGACTTTTCCGCTACAATATTGGCTCCTTGACATAATAATCTTAAATTATTAAAAACTTTTTCAGCACCCATATCGTCTTGAGTGCAAAACAAAACCACCTTGCGATTATTTAAATCAACATCTTCTAAAAATGTTCTTAAAGCCGGCGGCATCTGTCCGGCCCAATTAGGACAACCAATAAAAATAACATTATACTTGCCCGGTTCAAAATTAAATTCCTCTATTTGTGTTTTCTTTTTTCTAATCGCATCAAAGCCTGCCCAAATCCAACCCCAAGGTCCGCTACGATCTTTTTTATCAATTAAAGGTCGCAAATCGGATTCTAAATTAGTAGCTATTTGTTCGGCGACAAATTTTGTGTTGCCTGTCCGAGAATAAAAAATAACAATGGATTTCATAAATTTATTTTTTACCTTTTCTGGTTTTAGGTATTATTTTCAAAATATTATCAAAATTTTCCTTAATATTATTGATTTTAACAGCAATTAAAAACGCTGAAAAAGAAACAACAAAAAACACCAAAATAAATAAAATCTGCAAAATTTCCGGATAAAACAAAATAGACATGGCTAAAATAAAAAATAATAAGCCGATTAAAATCAAATGATTAATTACCGAACGTAATCTGGCGCTTATTAATTGAATAACTTCTTTGGTAATCATATTTTTATAGTTAAATATTAATTAAATTTTATTCAAAATCACTTTCTTGATATGTTTGACCGGCCCGCTCTTCTTCCTCGGTTTGCAATTCCTTTGAATCTTTTATCATTTTTTCTGTTTGTGCCGGACTAAAAGTTTTCCCCTTGGGCACGGTTTGTGTTTTTTTACGAGCCTTAATTTTTTTAGTCTTGTCTCCCCCACGACGACCCAACAGTTCACCTATTTGACTGCGCAATTTTTTGCGTTTAGCTTTACTAAAATTTTCAGTATTAAAAACTTTTTCACAGGCTGATAAAAAACTTTCGCCTTGTTTCATTTGCCGGGCAACCCGATCAGCTAAATTTTTAACTTGAGCAGTTTCTTTTGATTCTTGATTTTTATTAATTTCTAAATCAGGCTTTGATTCTTTTTTAGGCGGCAAAGGTTTGATTTGTTTTTTTTTGCCCTCGGCAAAATCTAATAATGGTAATTCTCCTGGCATAAATTTAATAAATATCTTCTTTTTTTTCTTTAAAAAAAGCTAACCATTCCTCTATTGCCTGCAAAACTATTTTTAATGGCGCTTCAATAATAAAATCCAAAATAAACACAAAAATATTTACTTTGGAAAAATTTAAAGATAAAAATCTGCCCAAACGAATAAAAGGCAGTGTCAAAAAGTCAAAAATCTCACCAATAATATTTTCGCGTTTACGTAAAACCACTAATTCACGGGCAGAATGTCTTATTCTGACGCCAAAAAAACTGACAATACTTAAAAAGACCAAAAATAATACGATGCTCAAAACACTGAATTCTATTTTATCTAAAAAGTAAATTATTAAAACAAACGGAATCAAAAAGCTGATTACATAAATAAAATTAAACAAAATCCAGGTAAACCAATTTCTTTTCTTTGGTTCTTTTATATACTGAACTTCACCGACATTACCGCTTAAAATATCTTTTACACCCTTGATCATTGCCTGCGTGTTTTTTTCACTTGGTGTTCTAATGGTTGTTGCAATAAAAACCATTAATAATGGCGGAAAAGTTATATTAATAATAATCGCCAACCAATTAAAACTTTGTAAAATATAATAATCAAAAGGTATTTCCAGCACCAAAGCCAGTAGCATTTTAGTCAAAAACACATAAACAATTGCCCGCCAGATTTGCGTTTTAAGTCTGTTTTTTGTTTCTTTATATTTTTGCTGACAAACCTGTCTAATGGTTAATTCCAAGAACTGCGGATTATCAACCAATTCTTTAGCCTGTTTAAAATCTTGATAAATTACTTCTCTTAAAATAATCATCATCGTGGCATAAGGTCGGCAAAATTTCAAGAGCTTATTAGCCAAGCGATGATTGATTTGCTGATTAATTTGTTCTTTAACAGTAAATATTTCATCAATGAATTTGGGCAAAAATAACTGATAATCTTTAATCCATTCCGGATACCAAAGTTTTAAAATTAAATATTCCAGCATTGAGCGATCAGATTTTACCAAGGAGCGATTTACGGCAATAAAAATCTGTAAATTTTTTTCATCAGCAGTCATATTTTTTGAAACAATCTCCAGTCTAGACTGTATCTCATCATACATAAAACGAACAAAAACTTTTTCTTTATTGGCCGGGACAACAACTTCTTCTATTTCTACTGCCGCAATGCCCAAAATCCAGTCATATAATTTTAAAGCTGCTTGTAATCCTTTTTGCTCTTTAACCCCGCTAAATAACAAATCGTATTTTTCTATAATCTTAGCAACTTCAATAATCTTAGTCTCAGGGATTTTATTATTGGGTAAATACCTGGCGCCAATTAATTCTTTAATTAAATTTTCAGCAATTTTGTAATAATCATCACCTTCCAGAAAGCGTCTTTTTAAAATACGAAAAATAGCACTTTTACGTAATAAGTGTTCTTCTTTATAATCAACAATGGTTCGAACCTTCTCATAAATAACAGCCACCGCACTGGTCATCACATTAACCTTAATCATTTCTTCACCTTCTTTTTTGATAATCTTATCTTTCTGATCAGCGATATTTAATTTTTCCAATAAAACTGCCAATTTCTGCATATATTATATTAATAATAGCAAATTTGTGCTTTTTGTAAAGCAAAAAAGGATGAAATAAAACACCCTTTAATTGCTAATTTGAAATTTATAAACCATCTTAATATTGCAATATTGTTTTCATTATTTTGGCTTCTTCAACCTTTTTAGAAATAATTTTCTGAATATTAAAAGTACCGTATTTAGGCGCTTCCATAAAGCCTTCCATAGCCGCTTCAGCAAACCAACCTGAATCCAACCAGTCATACAGCCATTGATTAGTATATCTAACATCTTCCTGATCAATACCAGAAGCAATAGTTCTTAACCATTTACGATTAAATTGTTCTTGAGCTCCGATTGGCGGTGCCATAAGAATCGGCAAGCCTAAAGCAGTATAAAAAGATAATTCACTTGGTTTTGTCCATAAAATATCAGTATTGCTTAAAGCTTTATTAAATTCTTTAAAATATTTTTCTTTATTCGGCGCATGGATAACTTTAATATTTTTATCCAAATTAGCTCCAAATCCCAAATCTTTTATTGTATCTCTAAAAAAATCATTAATCTCCTTATGAGTTCCTGCTATTAAATTAATATTAATTTCTTTTCTTTTAATTTTACGGCTCAAACTTTTAATAATAGCTATACCAATATCTCGTTGGGCCCCAGCACCACCGACCGCAAAAGCAATCGTTAAATTATGATGTTTTTTATTAGGCATATTTTTACTGCCAAGTTGATCTCTAATGGTCTCATCATAATTTTTAATATATCTACGTTTAGGGTCCAAATTGTATAAACGTCTACCTAGATCTCTTTTTAAAATATTTAAATCCGGGCCGCCAATATTATCCAAAGGTAAAGGAAAGCCTGTCAAAAAAATTCGATCAGAACTGACACCATATAATTTTAACCTTTGTTCTACCCGATAATTAGGTGCAAAATAATTAATTTTACTGGTTATTGGCTCCTCAGGGACCCAAGTACGGCTAATATCGGTATCTGTGGCCAAACAATAAATATCACCGCTGTATTTAAAGTATTCGGCCATAAAAGCAGTAACAAAAAAAGTTGTTATCAATGGTAATGGTTTTTTTTCTAATTTTTTAATCAAATGCTTACCCCAATTCTTGGACTTAATCAGCCACATAAAATATTTAAGCTGCATATTGGGATCAGAAAGATCTCTTTTGGGATAAAATTTGGGAATTTTCTGAAAATTATCAAAAAAACTCCAAACAAATTCCCCGATTAACGGTGTTTTTTTAAATAATGAAATCCATTCATAAAGTTTACGGCTTTCATGCCAAATTTCCTTATCAGACTCAGGAATGCCTGAATAATCATTGGCATTAATCACCTTGCCTTGATAAGCCAAAACATGCAAAGGATGAGCAGCCCTTTGATGGCCATAACCCATATCAACAGCCACAACATGAGCCTTTTGCCCATTTTTATCTATTTTCCCCATAAGTATTAAATTAAATTTAAATAAAAATACTATTTTTTAGTATAACAAAAATAAACCCATTTTACGAGTTTATTTCTGTGTATAATCATTTAAAGGTTTAATAACATCTAAAGGATAAATTCTGCCAGCCCAATAATCTTCAATTTCTTTAATAATATCCAAATCTCTTAATTGGTCATCTAAATTTTTAATTTCGTCATAAGTAAACCATTTAACATCAAGTATTTCATTTTTATCAAAACTAATATTATCAGTTAAAGGTTTGGCCCCAAATATAAATTTAAGCGCATGAATTAATTTATTTTGCTGATATTTAACTAAAGAATAAACTCCAAGCAATCCTTTTACTTCAATATCCAAACCTGTTTCTTCTTTGGCTTCTCGTCTGGCTCCGGCCAAGATATCTTCTTTTAAATCAAGCCAACCAGCCGGCTGATTCCATTTACCTTTTTCAATGGCAGCCTCCTGTACCAATAAAAATTTATTATCTTTTTCTATTATCACCCCAACAACAACAAAAGGTTGGCTAAAAACTTTATTCTCAATAGGTATTGCGGACATATTATTCTGTTTCTGATTTAATTGTTTTTTTTGTTTTTTAAATATATTAAATAAACGATTAAAGCGACCAATAAAATTAAAATTATATACCAAAAAGCAATTACTAAACTTGATAATACGGTAAAAATCAAACCGATTATTAAACAAATAATCAAAAGTCCGCCTTTACCGATTTTACCTAGGACAGGAATAGCATCAAGCACTAATAAAAATGGCCCTAATAATAAATATAAACCAAAACCAAATAATAAAACTGTTCCTAATTTCAAGAGCCACCAAATGAAATTTTCCGAAGATTTTAAAGAGTCAATTAAAGCCTGATTTGATTTATTGGAAACAATAAACGGCTCGCCGCCTTCAATCCGATTATTGTAAAGTTCACCAACCACAATTAAGCTATCACTGGGCAAAACCGCTTCAATTTTTTGCCGGGTTTCCTCACTTTCCATTGAATAAATTTCAGTCAAATCAAGGACTTGCTTGGCAAATTGGGGTTTGACAACTATTTTATTATCCAAAACTATTTCTGCCCATTGAGACTCATCCACTTTAGTCACCCATTGGTCTTTTTCCACTTCTTTTTCAATAGTTTGTTCTATATCCTGCCCGTCACGGGTAACTACTTGGGTATCGGTTTCGGTTTTAGAAACTGTTTCCAATTCTTCACGAACATGATGATAATAAAGCACGTCCTTTTTTTCAATCGGTGCCTGGATTGGTTCTTCTGTCACTTTACCGGCGACTTTAACCAAGCCAGTAGTATCAGCGGCCTGTTCAACAGTTAAAACCGGTAAACCAGCGACTAAATCGGCTGATTTTTCAAATTTTTCAGACTGCCAAACAACAAAAAAAGAAATAACAATTAAAAGTAACCCGAGTAAAATACCGCTCAAACGACCGGAAATTTGTTTTTTAACTTTACGACCAAATCGTGCCAGACCACCGGAGCTACCCAAAACTTTTTCTGAAACAACTTTTTGACTAGTAACTCTCTCTTGACCAGCTTCTTTTTTGGATATTTCATTTTGTTGTTGCTCTTGGTTAATTTTTTTTTCTTGTTCCATAATTTTTTAATTATTGATTAATAAATATTAATTTACCAAGTTTTATCTATAACCGGTACATTTTCAAATAAGCCGCCATAATGTAAGACTGTGTATAATTTACCGGAATCATTATTACCGTCAAAATAAAAGCCAACACCGACATGAGTCAAATGATCATGCATAATCGTCTGATAATGAATCCCGTTATAAGATTCTTCTGACATAAAATAATCAAATAAACTGTCCATTGAATTCATTATACTTTCATTAATCCCCTGGGAACGATTATAATTACCACCGCCGATATTTTCATAAAGCCAGCCCCAATCTTGGGCAAAAGCGATTTTAAAATTCTGCCAAACCCATTCTCTGGCAATCATATTAACCGGCTGCCGGGTATGGGTTATTTGTCCTTGCTGATACATTTGTTCTGCCCAGACAGAAGCAGTATCAACCATCCGCTGATCAGAAACTATTGGGAACTTGCCGCGACTGGTTCTTTCTTGATTAATCCTGTCTAAAACATACTGATTAATCACAGCATAATTAAAACCAGACGGCACACTGCCTTTTTGAAAACTGCCGTCACCGGGAATTAAAGAACCACTGGAAACAAAACCTGCGCCCACGTCTTCTGATAAGGGAATTTCTATACTTAAAGTGGTTGTATCTTCACCGCCAGTAGTAGTTGAATTTGAATTTGTTGTTGAAGTCGTAGAATTAGCCGTAGAATCAGTTGATACAGATTCAGCTGCAATTAATTCTAAATTCTGATTTGTTATACCCAAACCTTTTTCTCGCATAATAGCAAAAGCATCTGCTGGTCTGCCCAAATAATAACCTTTTAAATCTTTAGGATAAACATAATAAGCTTCCCCGTTCATTTCCACATCAAGCATAATTTTACCTGATAATCGGCTGGGGAATTTATAACCCAAATAATCAACTAATTCATTATGTTTAATACCTAAACCCAATTCTCGCATAATAGCAAAAGCATCTCCCGGTCTGCCCAAATAATAACGTTTATTATTTTCAGGATAATAATAATGGGCCTCACCATTATTTTCAACTTGCAGTAAAATATAACCTTTTAGCCGTTGCATAGAATAACTGGTTTCAGAAGAAGCAGAAGAGCTAGAGGAACTAGAATTACTGGAAGTGCTAGAGGAGCTGGCAGAACTTGTTAAAGGTTTATCAGTCATTTTAAAAAACTGCTCACCTGACCAGCCAATTTTACCACTGGGACTAATAACCTTATACCAGCCGTCTGTGCGATGAGTAATCTGGACGACTTGGCCAGCTTGTAAAGTATCAATTATTTCACCGGTAGCAACACAAGCTTCGTCTCTGACCCAGACAGCACTAATCACTTCACCATGCTTAGAATATTCATAAACAGGGTCACAACCGCAACAACCGGCAGAAACTGCCCAAGGCGATGCCATCAAACTAAAGGCAAAAAACAAAATAATTATTTTTCTCATAAATTTATAATTAAGAATTAAAAATTATTTATGTAATCTTTTAACAAATTGATCTTTAAACAAACGAAAGGCCGGACGATTTTCTTTT
>WJKP01000023.1 GCA_014729025.1 Candidatus Buchananbacteria bacterium | reverse complement strand
TCTACTCAAATCCCCGAACTTAGTTATTATATGGCTGAACAGCTGGGAGTGAAAAACTTCAAGATCACTTCTGGTTTTACCCTGGAAGAAGGAATTGGTGAAGGTGAACCTGATGAAGTAGCCAAAGAAATGGGCTTTTTTAATCTTTTGGAAAAATAATAAATTAGCCCAGTCCTGAGCATAGCGAAGGACTGGGCTTTCAACTTGATCTCTTCACTAGTATGGTGGCGGAATCGAGATTGGAAAAATGAACTTTAAAAAAGGAGAATAAAAAATGAAAGATAAAGAATGGGAAAAACAAAAAGAAAAGATTAAGGAAGATGTTAATGCTCTTATTGTAAAGGTAATCAAATTTTATTTTTTTACATGAATTAAGCAGTCATAAACATCCCAAAGAAGAAGTTGGTATATCAACAAATATTGTTGATATAAGAGCGATTAAAGGACATTTGAGGTCAGTTCGTATTGAAGTGGATGAATGTGATATTTGTCACTTGCTTAAAGATCTAATGTTCGGTCCTCAAAAAGTAGCAGAATTTAATTTTACTGCTTGGGGTACTTCCAAGCAAATAATTTTTTATAAAGTAAGTGACCTGAAAAAATATTCTGCTGGCCATGACTAGTCATGGCCTCTTTCTTGAGCTCGTGATAGAATCGCGGGTTGGAGATTGGAAAAGATGTTCTTTAAAACAAAACACAAAAGCCCGCCTTTGCCAAGGCTATGGTGACCAACCTACATAGGCTGAAGCCAAGTGTAAAATTAATTAATTTATTTGACTACGGCCGGCAAAGGCCGAAGGGAGGAAGGGAAATGATTAAATTAGTAATTTTTATGGTCTTTTTGTATTTTGTAGTGGCTATTTTGAATCTTATTACGCTTATAAGTACTGATATTGAAGATGCAAAATTTCAGATAGAATATTTGCATCTAGACAGAAGAACAGAATATAGATTTATTTTTAAAGAAATTATTGGATATGTCCCAGAAAATTTAATAATAGCTGTTATATGGCCATACAGACTAATTAAATCCTTTTTTTAAAAATAATATTCCGCGAGCCTTACATGGTTCGCGGTTCAACTTGAGCTCATGATAGATTGTTGTGGGCTGGAGATTGGAGATTGAACTTTGAAAAAAAAGGAGATAATTATAATGATTAAAATTATTGGTTTTGTTTTGAGTGTTTGCGTTTTTTGTGCAATTGTCTTTTTTCAAGAAGAACTGCATTATAGATTAGGCATAAGCTGGATAGTTTTAGGCCTTTTTATTGTAATTAGTTTTTTTGTAGCTTATTTTATATTTTTCAATTTAATCTAAGAAAAAAGGAGAGAAAAAGTGGCACATCCAACAGTAAAATGGAATAGTGAGAAAAGAAGGTTTGAAATCACTATTGGTTTGGGGAATGAGGTGGCTATAATAATTAATCAGCAAATAGGTATCACCCGAATCTGGAACGAAGAAATCGGCTCAATTACCGAAGAAGGTAAATGGCGCCGGAAGCGTAAGCCAAAGGAGAAATAAAATGAAACTTAGAGATTTAGAAAATGGTTATTTTTTTGTAGTAATTAACGTTAAAGGTGCGGTTTCACTAATGTATAAGGATGATAGAGGTGATTTGTTTCAGTTGCATGATAATATTGTTTTGTGGAATGACGATAGCTATGTAAATATTCCACCAGAAACAGAAATTCAGATGGTCCACCCATCTAGTCTTGTGAGAGAGATGTTGTTGGAAGTTATACGATTTGCAAGAGATTATAAACGACAAGTCGAGATATACAAATGAAAAAACTACGAGAGATAATTCATGGACCTGATCGCTTGGAATTGCTGATTCAGGGGCTTGCTCTGGGTAAGTCAATCTGGTTTGATATTGGTAATGAGCACGAAGCTGTTCGTCTTTGGGTAAAGATTAATAAAATCGAGGTTATAAATCATGTTTCTGGCGACTGGAAAGTTTTTGCAAAGTTACTTAGAGCTCAAACCTTTGATCAAATACAGCATTCCTATTGGTGGGTTGACGCGCAGGGAAATAAACAGCCACTTTCCAAAGCGCTTGCTGAAATCATTGATAAACTCAAGCTGAGAGAAGAAGAGGTGGAACAAATGATTTATGATAAATACTATCCGGAAATGTATCCAGTTAATCTACAATTACTTTATTACCTAGGCCATTACCCGGAAAATGACCGGGGCAAAATAATTCGGATTGAATGGCAGGGTAATAAAAAGGGGAGGAGGAAAAATGGGCCTGACTGATATTGTTATTTGTATGTTACTCGTAATAATTATTGGTCAGCTCATAAATGCTTTAATTTATTCGCATTATTTAAATTCTCATTGGTCAAATAAAGAATTTAAAGACAAGTTGGATTTTCTTAAAAAATTAAAGTTTAATAAAAAAACAGACAAAAAACAACAGAAAAACCAAATTGGCAACAAAAGTAATATTTACCCCGTATCAAAAAACTGATGCGGGGTTTTTAATTTGAGAATGAGCGCATTCAATGACAAATGTCGGTATTTTTGACAACATTTATGGAGTTTGTTGATTTTAATTTATGGTGTAATTAAGATAAAATATATGGTTGTTATTTGATTTTTTGACAATTTGTCGTAAATATTGACAAAAATATTAAAGTATGTTATAATGCCAAATCAAGATTAATTATTGTTTTTTACAATTAAACAAACAAAAAGCCAGCCAATAGCTTGGCAAAGGAGAAGAAAAATGGAACTGACAGTTTATTGCTTGACTCATGGTAAGACCAAGGAACATGGAGATACACCTAAAACTTATGACGCGGATTTAACGGAGGAGACAGTTAAACAACTTAAGCAGCTGGAAATTCCGGAGCATGACCTGGTAGTTTGTGGAGAGATGGCGCGACACAAACAAACAGCCAAGGCCGTAGGAGTTTATCCGGATACCAATTCTCCTTGGGTCGGAAATGATCACGTTATGTTTGGCCTAATGGAAAATAATGATTGGGTAAGCTATATTTGGGATTTTTTCCAGACCCTCATAAGGAGATATGAAGGAAATTCGATCCTAGTTATTACCAGTCGTTATTTACCTGTTTTGCTCCAGTACTGCCAAAACGGTGGTCAGGCCAAATACGGCTTGTTCAAGGATTTTTCAGTCAGAATTGAAAACAATGAAACCATTGACGGCATTTCTATGCCCCCAAGCGGAGCAATCATAAAAGTGACAATAGATGCCACTTAAAGGAGGAAATGAAATGAATGTTTCCATAGAATTGGTGAAAGAGGTTTTGGTTTATTTGGCTGAAATCTATCTAAAGGAAGACGACCAGATTTTGTTTGTCATTGACCAACCGTTTGCAGATATTCCTGTAGAACCAATGTTTGTAGCCTGGCCACATGATGTTGTGGTTATACCCAAAGTAGAACGTCCGGGCCAGGACTACGAGCTTGATGAAAGTCTGCTGAAAGACAAGACTGTAGGCTGGCTGATTTCTTCAGTCAGCATCAGTCATGCCCAGTCAACAAAAAAAATGATTGACGCCGGCCTTTTCCTAATTTCCAATCCAAATATAACGCCTGACTGGCCAGCCACTTTGACACGAGAGGCTAATATTATTTGCGCTTATCGCGCTCATCATCTTCTGTCATTTATGTCAGGAGGTAAAGAGGATGTTAACCCTGGCGGTAAAATCAAAGTATCTGATGATTATGGCACTATGCTAACTTTGAGTGTACCGGCTAATAATTGGGATACAGAAATCGGTGACCGTGAAGGTATGGGAACTAACGGTCCTTTTGGTGAACTAGCCAATATACCCTATGACGCCAATGGTGTCTACGTGCTTTGCCCCGGAGACTGGCTGACCAATCCAATTAATGAGGTGACTGAGGAAATCCGGTTGACTATCAAGGGGAACTTGGTGGTTGACATTCAGGGCGGTGAGCAGGCTGAACAGCTTAGACAAGTGCTTAAAAAAGCTGACAATCTTTTAGCTTATTCCCTAGGGGAATTTTCTATTCAGCTTAATCCTTTCAAACCGGATAAGCTGTATACGTCAGTAATCGCAGAAAAACTTGAAGGCGGAATGCATCTTGCTATTGGCAGTAATCATATGCTGATCAAAGACACCTGTCCGCCGGAAGAAAGAGCCAAGCTGAACTTTGGCGTTTATGATGCCGGGGTTCATATTGACTGCATTACCTTTGGTAAAAAAGTGGAGTGGAATAAAAAAGAAAACTCCAGTCTTGTTCTTTTAAACAAAGGTCGCTTAATTGTAAGGTGATCCTTTGGGGGATAGCTTCGGCTATCCCCGTCGTCTTCAGCTCAGGAATATATCTTCCTGGTCTGAAACACGGAAATTTTAATAAATAACTTAAATTTTATGTCTGACAATTATTTACAGCCTTTTACGCAAAAAGTAGAAGAATTAGTTAGTCTTGGTAAAGCCAAGATAGCTTTTGGTTTAAAAGAACCAAGTCAAAAAATTTTAGACAGTTTAACTAAAGCTAAACAATATGCAGAGATTATTTTAGTTGGCAATGAGTCGATTAAAGATGTTGAAGGTTTTGAAAAGATTATTGTTGATAATCCCGAAGAAAAAATAGCTACTATGCTAGCTAATGACGAAGTTGAAGGGATTATTCGCGGTACAATAGATGATTTTCAAACTAAAGAATTTTATGAAAAATTAACCGGTGAAAAATATACTTTTGCCCCGGCAATTATGGAAGCACCCAATGGACATCAATTTTTGCTTGGTCCGGTTTCTAATCCAGAAGGTTGGAAGAAAGAAGAACGTTTAGCTATTGCTGAAAATTTTGCTGAGTTTTTTAAAACTTATGGTATTGAACCAGATATTGCTATTTTTACCGGCCGGCGTCATGAAACATATCCTCGTAATAAAGAAAACCGGGAAGGTGTGGATGGAATTTTAAACCAGACCTATGAAGATGCTGAGTGGATTGTTTCACAATTAAAAGATAAAGGTTATCAGGCTAAAAATTGGGCAATTGATTTAAATCCGGCTTTAGAATCAGGGGCTAATGTAATTGTGCCGGTCAATGGTATGATCGGTAATCAGATTTTTCGAGCCATGCATTTTGCCGGTGGTCGTCTTTTGACTTGTACTCGCTTAGGTTATTCGCGACCGTATGAAGATAATTCTCGGACTGAAACTGATTATGAATTTCATGCTAAATGGCTGGTGGCTATGATTAACCAAAAAAAAATTAATAAATAAAATTATGGATATTTTGGAAAAAATAAAAAAATACCAGCCAGCTGAATGGTATGTGGAGCATACACCAGCTTTACCGATAAATGTTTCAGGTATAGTGCGCGGTTTTACCAGTGGATTAAAATTAAAAGAATATGATCTATTGCTTTGTTATTATGAAAAAGGTGAATTGGATTATATTAGTTTGATTGAAAATCAGGACGAGATAGCAAAATTAATTTTAGCTAAACAGCAAGCCGAGCCTAATTATTGGTTTAAAGAATATGCTGATTATTTAAAATTAAAAAAACAAATTGAATTAAATTTTAAAGAATTAAAAAATAAGGACTTAAGCAAAGTCTCTGATCAGGAATTGGTTGATGATTGGCAGAATTTTACTAATTTACAGTGGCAGTCCCGTCAGATTGACGCTTTGCTTGACCCGTATTTATTTTATGTTGAAAAAAACTTACCGGATTTAGTTAAACAATATATTTCTGAGAAAAAACTTGATCTTGACTCACAAACTATGATTGATATTTTGACCAAAGCCGAAGATCCATTGTTTATGAACGAGGTGGATTTGGAATTAGTTGAAATTCTCCAATATATTTTGCAGGATAATGAATTAAAACAGAGACTAATAGATGATCGTCTGGATTGGCTTCATTTAAAAGATCATCGGGTAAGTGAAAAAATTAACAGTCATCTTGATAAGTATTGCTGGCTGAAAGTTGAAAGTTTTTATGGATATAATCAATATAGTTTTACTGATTTAAAAAATTATTTACGTGAATTATTGAATAAAGATTTATCAAGTGAAATTGCCAGAAATAAAGTTTGGCAGCAAAATAAAAAATTGCGTCTGCAGTTTTTGGCCCAGCATGATTTTGATAACGAGCTGGCAGTTATTGCAGAAATTGCACCATTGTTTGCCAAATGGCAGGATTTACGTAAAGAAAATTCAGTGATGAGTACTTATTTGCATGATAAATGTTTGACTGAGCTGGCTAGACGAACAAAAACTGATAAAAAATATCTGGCTTATCTTGATATTCAGGAGATTGAAAATTTTTTACAGGGTGAAATTACGGTTTCTGATTTACAAAAACGAGAAGCCGGTATTTTGTTGGTTTTTGAAAAAGATAAGCCGCATATTTTTCCTAAAGAAGAAATAAGTCATGTTTTGGATAGAATTATTAATTGTGAAAAACTAGAATCAGAGGAAGTAAGAGGAACAAGCGCCTGCACTGGTAAGGCTAAGGGTAAAGCTAAAATTATTATAAAATTGGCTGATATGGAAAAAATGAATCAGGGAGACATATTGGTTTCAACAATGACACGTCCGGAACATTTACCGGCCATGAAAAAAGCAGCAGCAATTATCACCAATGAAGGAGGCATAACCTGTCATGCCGCAGTAGTTTCTCGTGAATTGGGCATACCTTGTATTATTGGGACTAAAAATGCTACTAAAATTTTTCAAGATCGTGACTTTTTAGAAGTTGATGCTGACAATGGTATAGCTAAGAAATCCAGTTAATTAACTGGATTTCTTATTTAAAATTGCTATAATAAACTTATATGTCCAACTTTATTAAAAATTTTACAGAATTAAATAAAACCGACACCCATATTGCCGGCGGCAAAGGCGCTTCTTTGGGTGAGATGACGCAAGCGGGAATACCTGTTCCGCCCGGTTTTGTGGTGACTGCTTCAGCTTTTGATCAGTTTTTAGCTGCCACTGATTTAACTCAGGAAATTGAGGCGCAGCTAGACAAAGTTAATTATGACGATGTAAATTCAGTAGATGAAGCTTCACGCACTATTGCT
>WJKP01000022.1 GCA_014729025.1 Candidatus Buchananbacteria bacterium | reverse complement strand
TTGAATTATTTTTGACATAACCTCACTGATTTTAGGAATGTCTCTATGATCCTGTATTATTTCCATGATTTCAGATTTTGTCATTTTTTTACCCCCCTTAATTTATTTGAGTGTTTAGTGATTTTATTATCATTAAAATTATTTGTCAAGATATAATTTAATATTTTTAAATTTAAAGATTGACTAAGCTAAAAAAATACTGTATAATTGACATATATTTTTATGGGTCGGTACCAAAGCGGTCAAATGGGGCAGACTGTAAATCTGCTGGCGTAAGCCTTCGCAGGTTCGAATCCTGCTCGGCCCAAATAAAAAAAACAGAGAGTTAGGCTTCTCTGTTTTTTATTAAATTATTATTTATAATGAGTACAAAAATATTGATTTCTGAAGTTTTGGTACTCCAGATTTTCGGCTAATATTTGAGGGTTTTGTTCGTAAAAATCTGTTTCTAAATTATAATATTCCAGTTTTTTGTCCAAAATATAATAAATATATTTATTTTTACCTTTTACTATCGCAATACTACCGCCGCCATAAGGTTGAGTAAGAATATAGCAATTTTTATGTTTTTGATTTTTCGTTTCTTTACTTAATTCAAAAACAAGAGAATTTTGATAATATTGATGATTTAATAATTCAAAAATAGTCGGTATTAAATCAGCTTGGCCATAAATTTTATTTTTGGGTAATACTTTATTTATTGCAAATTCTTTTTTTCGGTTTTGACTTGGAATATAAGTTAATAAAGTCAAGAAATTATCATTAAAAGCATTTAGCGAATAAAAAAGGTTACTATTATTAATGCCCATTGGCCAGGAAGTATCGCCGAGGATAAATAAATGAGTATTTTGATTATTATTATAATTTTTAAATTGTTCATAAAATTGGCCGACACAATAATCTTGCTCTAAAGCTGAATTTAAATATTTTTCAGTAAAATTAGTTGCCGGATTAAATTTATGAGTGAATTTATATTCGGGTTTGCTTTCCCAGGGGATATGATGAGAAGAGACTTCAAAATAAACAAACAATTTTGATTTATCAGCATAATTATTTTTTAGATATTCAAAGGCTCTTTTATAAAAAATACAATCATCATAACCCCAAGTATGTTTTTTATCGCCAGGTTGCATAATATCATCGTAATGTATTTCTTCAAAGCCTAGCTTTTTCATAAAAGTACCCATATTGTGAAATTCCAAGTTGTCAGAACGAAAAACAATTGTTGTATAACCGGATTTTTTTAAAATTTGCGGTAAGCAATTTTTAGGCATAGCCTTGGGGCTATAAGAATAGGAAGCCCCCATATTATTGATTATGCCACATAAAATATTTTCTTGGGCTCTGTCAGTTTGAATACTTTGGCTCCAAAAATAAGGAAAAAAAACACCATCTTTGGAAATTTTAGTAAGATTAGGAATATAGTTGTCAGCGTATTCCTTACCATCTAATTTTAAATCACCTTGCAAGGCCAAAGCATTGGTGGATTCAATTTGTAAAATGAAAATATTTTCCTGTGAATTAGTTTTAAAAGAAGTGTAATCAGGTATATAAGGCTGAAAATATTCTCTGGCTTCTTGGAATTCTTTGATAACGCTAAATTGATGTGTCAGGTAGCCTTGGTCAGGAGGGATAACCAAAATAAATAAAGGAAAAAATAATAAATATTTAAAATTAAATATTTGTTTTGTTTTTAATTTTTCGTATAACTGATTAATCAAATTAAATAAAATTAAAAAAAGATAAAAATAAAAAATATAAAAAAATAAAAAAGTTATTAAGACAATTATTAAAATTGGCAAAGTGAACAGATTTATGGCTGTCTCGATTATTTCATTATAAGAATCCAGAAAAAAATAAGGATTAACTTCACCACTGATAAGCCGCCAATAAGCAATTGAAAAATAAATAAAAGAATAATATAAGGAAGCCAGTAAAGCAGTAATTATTTTTATAATTTTTTTATTTTTGAAAAATAATGGAATTAGTAAAATTAAACCAAAAATTAAAATTTGTTTTAATAAGGTTAATGGTAATAATAAACTGTCAATTTTAAATTTTAAGCCCAAAAAAAAGGCAGGAATAAAAACAAAGATAGCCAAAAGAAGACCGAGCAATAGCACCAGAATTAAGTTTGATATAAAATTATAATTACTTTTTGACATAATAATATTATTCTTTGTTTACCATTATTATACCATATAAATTATTTTGCAAGTTTTTAAGCTTAGTGACTTTTGACAAATTTTTAAAATTATGATAAAATTCTTTACATAATATTATAGTATTTAAACTTGTATTATTGCCACCTTAGCTCCCGCTTTCGTCATTCGCAAGCTCATGGCTTTGGCGGGCAGGCTGTTTCATTAAATAATCAAGCCAACCTCGCTAAGGTTTATATTAAATTAATTATTTTATCATTTTAAAAATTTGCCACCTTAGCTCAGCTGGTCAGAGCAACTGTCTTGTAAACAGTAGGTCGTCGGTTCGAATCCGACAGGTGGCTCTGAGAAAATTTAAATTTTAAAATTATAAATATATGTCACAAGAAAATTTAATTAAATTGGAATGTACTGAATGTAAAAGAATAAATTATTATTCTCAAAAGAATAAGAAAACAATTAAAGAGCGGTTGGAATTAAAAAAATACTGCAAACACTGTAAAAAACATACTTTGCATAAAGAAACAAAATAATTTCACAAAAAAACTTGGTATGCATGACTGTACTGAGTTTTTTTGTTATAATAAAAATATAAATTATTAATATTTATCTATGCCCAAAATCAAAAATAATGTAGCTGCTAAAAAAGATTTTTCCAATATATTTTTAATGGTGATATTAATTGGTATTCTTTATCTTTGTTATTTATTGTTTAACCCGTTTTTAACGGAAATAATTATAGCTGCTATTTTGGTCACAATATTTTACCCGGCTTATTTGAAGATTGTTTATTGGACAAAAGGGAAAATTACCTTGTCATCATTGATTATTTGTATTTTAATTTTATTGATTATTATTGTGCCTTTTACTTATTTTATTTTTTATTTAGCTCAGCAGTCCTTGGCTTTGTATGCTTCTATTTCACCGGGTATAAATAACGGCCTTTTATCTTATTTGGATATTCAAGTGTGGCAAAAATTAGATTTTATTGATAAAGATATTTTTGATGTTCAGCGATTTATTATTGATTCCATCTCAACTATCAGAGGTTATGTTTTAGCTGCTGCTTCTTCTGTGGTGCGCGGTACCGGCCAGTTTTTCACCAGTTTATTATTGGTTATTTTTACAATGTTTTTTCTGTTTAGAGACGGGCGTAGTTTATTGCGCCGGATCATGCATTTGACGCCGCTTTCCAATAAATATGACAAATTAATTTGGATGAAGTTTCGTGATGTTAGTTATACTACTATTGTAGCGACCTTTGCGACTTCGTTGGCTCAGGCGATAACAGGGGCGATTGGGTTTATGGTAGTCGGTTTGCCAGGATTATTGGCCGGAGTTTTAATTTTTGTTTTTTCATTTTTACCTTATATTGGCACCGCTTTTGTTTGGTTGCCGGCTGCTATTTATTTATTGATTATTGGCAAGGTTTGGCAGGCTATTTTTATTTTTTTATGGGGTTTGATAATTATAAGCTTAATTGATAATTTATTAAGACCTTATTTAATTAAAGATAAAGCCCAGGTTCATCCTTTGATTATTTTTTTTAGTATTTTTGGCGGCATTGTTGTACTGGGTGTTTGGGGGATTATTTTCGGACCATTGATTGTAGCTTTAGCGGTAACGCTTCTTCATATTTATGAATTGGAGTTTTCCCAGGTTTTGGAACGCTAATTATATATAATTCAAATAAAAAAAAACGGTTATTAGCCGTTTTTTTTATTATCTTAGTTTTAAAAAATATTAAACAATTTACCGATAAACATTAAATAAATAATAATAAAAATCCAACCTTCACTTCTGGTTATTTGTTTATCTATTAGAGCCATCCAAAGAAGCACAAAAGAAGCTATTAAGAATGATATTAAGATAACAAAGAATTCATGGGTAATTGTTAAAGTCGTAAATAAGCCGACTGTACCATAAATAATAAATAAATCAAAAATACTTGAACCAAGAATATCGCCAATCGCCATGTCAAAATTACCCTTTTTAGCGGCAACAATCGCAACAAAAATTTCAGGCAGCGAAGTGCCAATAGCCACGACAGTAGCGGCAATTACGGATGTTCCTAAGCCTAAAATAGTAGCAATATTAATTACTGATTCAATCACATAATTGGAAGCAATAGCAACCACTATTAAACTTATAATTAAATATATTGTAATTTTAATTAAAGCTTTTTTGCCTTTTAGTTTTTTATCTCTTTTTTCTATATCAGCGATTTCGGTTTTAATTTTCCTTTTAAGCTGTTTTTCATATTTTTCTTTAATACTGGCCCGTTCTGATTTTTGAATATAATAAGCATAAAAAACATAAATAACATAGCCGGCTAAAAATAATAACGCTTCTATAAACGTAAATTTACCGTCCAGTAAGGCTATAGCTGTTAAAAATATAGCGGCAGCAAAAAAGGGCAGGTCATTGGAAACAATATCCCAGTTTAATTTTAAGGGTTTATTAACAATAATAACGGTAAGTGCTACTCCGAATAAAATATTAGCAATTATAGTACCCAATACATTACCACTTAAAAATTCCACCTCGCCACTGGATACACCGGCAATTGAAGTTGCTAATTCTGGCAAAGAAGTACCGATGGCAACAATTAAAACACCAACAATAAAATTTGGCAGTTTTAAAATTTTACCCATTTTTTCTGCATAATCAGTAAAATAATCAGCGGCTTTGACAAGAATATATAAGCTGGCAATTAAAACAATAATCCAAGCTGTAAGCATATAATTACAATTAATATTTAATTAATATAATTATAGCAAAAAAACATACTGCGCGAAATAATTGGTAATAAATTATAAAAAAATGTTTTTTTTTGCTATAATATATTTATATGGCAAAACAAGTTAACACAACCCTGAGCAAAGCTTTTACCCTAATAATATTGGCTGTAATTTTATATTTGTTATTTTTGATTTTCCGACCTTTTTTGCGGGAAATTATTTTTGCGGCGATTTTGGCGACAATCCTACATCCTTGGTATCAAAAACTTTTAAGCAAATTAAAAGGGCATGCCAATATAACAGCTTTTATTATGTCTTTTTTGATCTTATTACTGATTATTATTCCGTTAATGAATGTCGGTTATTTTTTGGCTCAGCAATCAATTGAAGCTTATCAAAATGCCCAGCAAGTTTTTAAAAATTTCCCCCAGCAAATTAATGGAGAGATTTTAAGTGTTTTTAATTTGAATAAGGAATATATTTCAATTATTCAGGAAATAGCTTTTGATATAGTTTCTTATTTAAGGGATTTATTGGTGGATTGGGCTTCGTCTTTTGTTAAAACAACCAGTCAATTGGTCGGCAGTTTGGTTTTGGTTATTTTAACTACCTTTTTTATTTTCCGTGACGGGAATAAGATATTGCAGTATTTAAGGGAATTAACACCTTTACCCGGCAAATATGATAAGTTGATTTTTGAAAAATTTAAAGATGTTAGTTATTCGGTTATTTTAGGGGAGTTTGGCGCTGCTTTAGCCCAAACCATATTAGCCTTAATTGGTTTTATTATAGTGGGTTTGCCATCGTTTATTTTGGCGTTATTAATATTTTTGACAGCCTTTATCCCATATATTGGTACGATTATTATCTGGTTGCCGGTTATAGCTTATTTGTTTTTGACAGGTCAGCTTTGGCAAGGTTTATTTTTAATAATTTGGAGTATTGTCGTAGTCGGTTTATCTGATAATGTTATCAGGCCTTACTTGATAAAAGGTAAAATAAAAGTCCATCCTTTGGTCGTGTTTTTTAGTATTATCGGTGCGATAGTTGTTTTTGGTTTTTGGGGAGTAGTGATCGGGCCTTTAATTGTTGCTATGGCTGTGGTTATTTTCGATATTTATAAATTGGAATTTATAAAAACAAATAAATAAAATTAATAATAAAAAAAACAGGGTAATTGCCCTGTTTTTTTATTGCTGCGATTTTATTAAACCTTGATAGTTAGTTTTGTGTATTTGTTTAATTTAACCGCGTAAATCAAAGCAATGACACCGGTCACGATTAATAATAAACCGACTAACATGCCCAATAAATCAGGATAGATAAAAATCAAGACCCCGATTAAAATTGACAAAATACCTTCAATAACCAAACCAGTAACCAAATTTTTCATGAATTGAAAGACGATTTCAAATTTTTCCATAAGATTTTTTTAATTAATAATTATTTAATTTTTTTATAAGGATTTGATTTGTCTGGTTTGCCTTTAATGACTTTGGTGGCTTTGGCAGCTTTTTTATATAATTTTCTAGCTTCTTTTTTAATGGGTCTTGTTATTTCTTTTTTACTTTTTTTCTGGCGCCGTGTTTTTATTTTTTTGATTAATTCAAGCGGGGTGTAATTGGTATAATTACCGCCAAAGGAAAATATAATTTTCTTTTTTAATTTATTGGGCAAGATCTCTTTGGCTTCTGATTTTAATTGTTTAAGTAAAAATTCAGGTGCGAAAATATAAATCCTTTCGATTTGATAAGCTTTGATTATTTGCTTTAAATTGTTTTGGAATTTTTTGTATAATTCTTGTCTTAATCTTTGTTTTTTGGGTTCCAAAACAGAACCGCTGATTTTTTCACCGGGACGGTTGCCACCGCCTGAACGAGTCGCAAAATGTCCCTCTTCGTCAGTGTATTGAGTTTTTGGATTGGGAAATTCAAAACTTTTGATTTTTTTTATTTTACCTTGGTTGGTAAAATAAAATAAACCTTGTAAACGGCCGGTTACGATTAATAAAGTATTTTCTTGGTCAAATTGAGGTAAGTCTTTGGGAATTTGCATAAATAAAATATAATTATTTGTTTTATTTATTATAACAAAAAAGCCATTTTTGGGGAAATGGCTTGGAGTGATTTTTTTTATTTTTTCAAGATAAAATCAGTATGCATTTGCAGGGGAGTGGCTCCTCTGCAATTTGTCAGCTTGCCGATTTTAATAACATGCCGGCCAAATTGTTCTCGGTCAGTCGGTTGTAGCCAGAAAGAACCATTAAATTGGATTCTGTCAATATAGACAGGCATCTCATAGAATTTACCTTTGTCATTGGTTTGTAAAAGATTATCCAGATCAGGCTGAGCGAAATTTTTGTTTTGCATTTCCTGAATAACTTTTTCCTGAAATTTACGCATAACAATTTGGATTATGGCGTTGGTGTCTTGCGGACATTTGGGAAAAAGCTGCTGACAAAGTTCTGTTGAGTTGGGGTGATAAAATAAACGCATGGTTGCGTTAATAACATTTAAACTATAGTCCGAACCTGAAACTGACCAATTTTGTGCTATAGCGTATTTGCTGCTTTCAATAGCATAAATCATTCGCCAGTAAAGTTCGGCGTCATCGCGTGTGCCTTTCCAGGCCTGACTGCCTTTTTGCAAACGCAGGTCCCGGATTTCCAGATCTTCAGGTGCCATGCGATCAAGCGTGCCTTGGACAAAAATAATTTCAATAAACTTGCTTAATGAGAGATTTGTTTGGTTGAAAAAATTTTCTAAGGCCCGTTCATAAGCGGTTTGCCAGGCATGTGTATCTTTTAAGGTTTCTGTCATAATATCCTCCTTTTTTTTGAAATGATTAATAATCTTATCATTATTTTTGATTTTTGTCAATCAGTTTGCTTGGTAATTATAAAATTGGTATAATAACAGGGCTTTTATTAATAATTAATGAAAAATTTTATGCAAGGATTTAACATTAACATTGAAAAAGAGACTTTAGCCAATGATAATTTTCGCAAAGTTCTTTATACTGCCAAACACAGCCAATTGGTTTTAATGAGTTTAAAACCCAATCAGGATATTGGTATGGAAGTACATGAAGAAAATGATCAGT
The DNA here is from genome assembly GCA_014729025.1 of Candidatus Buchananbacteria bacterium. Lineage (GTDB taxonomy): Bacteria > Patescibacteriota > Patescibacteriia > CAIXNZ01 > CAIXNZ01 > WJKP01. The sequence continues at coordinate 2,253 of WJKP01000022.1, read as the reverse complement.
TTTTCCGTTTTGAACAAGGCCAGGGTAAAGTAATTATTGACGGTAATGAATATGCAGTGAGTGACGGCTCAGCTATAGTTGTGCCGGCTGGGGCTGAACATAATGTGATTAATATTTCTGATTCAGTAGATTTAAAACTTTATACCATTTATTCACCGGCTCATCATAAAGACGGTATTGTGCGAGCTACCAAAGAAGAAGCAGAAGCCAATGAAGCTGATTTTGACGGGCAAACTACTGAGTAAAAAATAAAAAAACAATATAAATACTGCATTTTTATGCAGTATTTTTTTACTTTATTTTTTTGGCTTGACTTGAATATTTTTTTATGATATAGTATAGCTCATTATAACAGTTTATTTTATGGAAATTAGAAATATAGCTATTATTGCTCATGTTGATCATGGTAAAACAACTTTAACCGACGCTTTGATGAGACAAACCGGTATGGTAGAAGATGGTTTTTCCATGGACAACAATGATTTGGAAAAAGAACGAGGTATTACAATTTATTCAAAAAACACTTCTGTTTTTTATAAAGATACAAAAATAAATATAGTTGATACCCCTGGTCACGCTGACTTTGGTTCTGAAGTTGAGCGTGTTTTGCGTTCAGTGGATTCGGTCTTATTAATTGTTGATGCGCAGGAAGGTCCTATGCCTCAGACCAAATTTGTATTGAAAAAATCTTTGGAACTGGGACTGAAACCAATAGTTATTTTAAATAAAATTGATAAACCGGCTGCTGATATGGTGCGGGCTCATGATCAGGTCTTGGAACTGTTTATGGATTTGGGCGCTGATAATGACCAGTTAAATTTCACGACTTTATATGCCAATGGCAAGGCCGGTGTAGCCAAGAAAAATCTTAATGATGAGCTTAAAGATTTAACTCCGATTTTGGATACTATATTGGCTGAGGTTCCTATTGCTTCGGGTAAGATAAACGAGCCTTTGCTTTTTCAGCCGTTTAATCTGGGTTATGATAATTATCTTGGCAGATTGGCTGTGGGGCGTATTTATCAAGGCCAAATAAATTCCGGCCAAGCTGTTTTTGTAAAAAAAGCTGACGGGCAAGTTTATCATGGCAAGATTAGTAAACTTTTTACTTTTACAGGTGTTGAGAGAAAAGAAACAGAATCTGCAGAAGCAGGGGATATTGTTTTGGTTGCCGGACTGCCTGATATTTTTATTGGTGAAACTATTTGTCAAAATGAAAAACAAATTGCTTTATCGGCTATTGAAATTGATGAACCGACTATTTCTATGTATTTTTTGGTTAATAATTCACCGTTTGCCGGTAAAGAAGGCAAATACGTAACCAATAGCCAGCTTAAAGAACGTTTGGCCAAAGAATTGGAAGTAAATGTCGGGTTGAAAATTGATTTTTCTTTGATTGACCGGTATAAAGTTTATGGCCGCGGTGAATTACATATTGCCGTACTTTTGGAAAACATGAGACGTGAAGGGTATGAAGTGCAAGTTTCACAGCCTCAGGTTATTATTAAAGAAGAAGCCGACAAAAAACTGGAACCGTTTGAAGAATTGATTATTAATGTTCCGGAAAATTTAGCCGGGACAGTGATTGAAAAGATTGCCAAAAAAAAAGGTGTGATGAAAGAACTGTTACCGGAAAACGGTTATACCAAACTGGTTTTTGAAATCCCGACTCGCGGTCTTTTGGGGTATCGTAACCAGTTCACTATTGATACCGGCGGTGAAGGTATTATGTACTCAAGAGTGATAGGTTTTAAACCGTTTGTTGGTGAAATTAATAAAAAAAATCTGGGTTCTATGATATCTATGGAAAAAGGTAAAGCTTTGGCGTTTGCTTTGTTTAATTTGCAGGAACGGGGAGAATTATATATTCCGGCCAATACGGATGTTTATGAAGGCATGGTTATTGGCAATACTGCCAAAGGCCTGGATATGACAGTTAATCCTATTAAAGGCAAACATTTAACCAATATGCGCGCGTCAGGTTCTGATGATGCTATTATTTTAATTCCACCTAAAGAATTGACTTTGGAAAAAGGTATGGAAATAATGGCTGAAGATGAATATCTGGAAATCACACCCGGCTCTATCAGGTTGCGCAAACAACTTTTAACTGAAAACGACAGGCGTAAAGCCAAAAGAAGTTAGCCTGTCTTTGTGGCGCCATTTGAGGTTTTAAGTTACATTACCTTGAGTATAAAAAAGTCATAATATGACTTTTTTTGTTTTATTTTAATATGCTTGCCTAAAGCCTAA
>WJKP01000021.1 GCA_014729025.1 Candidatus Buchananbacteria bacterium | reverse complement strand
CGGCTAGGATCCAAACCTAACCATTGAGGGGCAGTTAAAAATTCCCAGGACCAGGCAATAGCTTCTTTTTTAAAATAATCACCCAAAGACCAATTCCCCATCATTTCAAAAAAAGTTAAATGGCGATTATCGCCGACTTCATCAATATCACCGGTACGAATGCATTTTTGAATATCAACCAGTCTTTTACCAGCCGGATGATCAGCGCCTATTAAATAAGGCACTAAAGGCTGCATGCCGGCACTGATAAAAAGTGAGCTGGGATCATTTTCCGGAATTAAAGAAGCACTGGGAATTTGTTTGTGCCCTTTTTCTTTAAAAAATTCTATAAATTTTTGACGTAATTTTTTGGCTGTTAACATAGATGTAAATAATTATAATAAAAACAGTAAAATTAAGCAAATTCAATTATTGACAAAATTCAATATTTGTGATATATTTTAATGTTAGAACTTTTAAAATAAAGGAGGTGAATAAATTGTTAAATTATCTGTTTACTATATTAACAGGTATGTTGATCTTTTTTGTGACTGGTTTTGATGATCTAATTGTTGTTTTTGCTTTGATTCAAGAACAATCAAGAAAAAAAAGATTTTTTGTGTATGGAGGGACATTATTGGGTGTTATTATTATGTTTAGTCTCTCCTATATTCTAAGCGAGTTAATTAGGCTGATCCTAATTAACAATTTGGAATCAATTGAGCAATATACCCAATATTCAAAGTTATTTTTACTTTTACCGATAATTTTTGCTTCAAAGATAATTTATGAGAATTTGCTCAAACCTGAGCAGCAAATTAATAAGACAAAAAAATCAGCTAATCGAGTATTTTGGGTTTCATTGGTTATTTATTTTAGTAATATGACTGATGATTTAACCTTCAATACTACTTATTTGCTGAGTTTAAAGGAGTTTAGTTTCGTTATTTGTTTGTTTTTTGGTAATATTTTGGGGTTTAGCCTAATGTATTTATTTGCTGATTTTAGCGCTAAAAAACTAATGAATAGCCGTTACAATAAACTAATACTTAATTTGACTGCCGTGATAATCATTATATTATGCTTACGCATAATTTTAAGTTAAAACCTTGTTTTTATTTTTAAAAAGCAAGGTTTTTGTTTTGCTTGACAAATTAAAATAATTATGTTAATATTAAATGTTCAAGAAGGAATTGGTAGGAGAAATTTGACAATTAAATCAACAAGCAGCCATGAAAGGAGGTCAGATGGAAAAGGAACTTTCCTGGGAAACTTTACGTAATTATAATTGGGGAAGAATCTTGGCTTTGTTGTCAAGGATTACTTCCCCGGTGTCAGAATTGGCCCCGGTTTTATTGGAGTTCATAAGCATTGATTTACAAGTTGACCGTCTAGGTCTTTTTGTCTCACGAACAAGTGGGGAGAAAACCGAGTTTGTTTTGGCCGGTCTTCACGGCGGGCTTAAAGTTGATAAGTCCAAATTTGGTGAAGTGGCTGAAATTTCTTTTAATCCTAATGGCGGATTGATTCAAGAGATCCCCACGCCTGATGTGGGCTGGGATTTGCTTTTGTTGATTACACCTATGAATCACAATGATAATGATAAACTAAAAAAAGAAGACGTTCTGGCTATTCTGGCCATTGACGACACTTCTACAGCCAGAGAATTTTCTCAGGCTAATAAGGGTTTAATCACTATCATTCATTGGGCGTTGCGTGAGTTTTTTACTCAACGTCAAGTAATCAATTTGTTTAGGGATACTGATCCTTTGACTGGTTTGCTTAATAAAAACGCTCTTGCCCATAGGATTAAAGAGATTGAGGAGCTTCGCAAAAGAAGTCGCCGTAAAAACGATAAACTTTTATCGTTAGCCATGGTTGACTTGGATAATTTTAAAAGTATTAATACAGCTTATGGTGAGCCTTTTGGCGACGAATTGCTTAAGGCTTTTTCCGGGATAATTAAAGAATATTTCCGAACATACGATGTTGTTTGTCGATTTGGCGGCGAAGAATTCGTAATTATCCTGGATGATTTGGGTGAAATTCTTGTCAAAAGGCTAGAAGCACTGCTTGATTACGCTCAAACACTGGTAGTTGAGCATAAAGGAATTAAGCATAAAGGCATTCCTTTTTCTGCCGGTGTGGTAGACGTTGATTTGGAGGAAACAGTGGAAACTGCCATTGCCAGAGCCGCAAAGCTTAAACAAGCGGCCAAAGAACAAGGCAGGGCTAAAATCCTTCATGAATAGTTTGCCCTCTTGACAAAATCAAGGCTTAGTGGTAAGATTATAAATCTGAAACTAAGCCTTTTTTATTTAAATTATGTTATAATTATAATTATGAAATGGATATTAATACATTTAAAACATTTACCAACCTTTTTTTGGATAAAAAGGGGTACTTTGGCATTTGTAGGATTTATTTTATCCCCTTTATCTTGGTGGAATGATATTTTTGTTAATGTTCCCTTGGCTTATGCCTTTGCCTGGTTAATTGGTAAATTTTTAGATATTTTTATTGATATAGAAAGATGGTTATTTGTCACATTATTTATTATTGGTTATTTTATTACTAATGTGGCCGGTTTTTTAATGATGCATTATTCTATTTTTGGTATTAAAAAAGTAGAAAAAAATTCAATTATGGGGCAAATATTGGTTTCTTTATTTTATACTTTAGTAATAGTCGGCTTAAGTTATTTTGATATTTTTGATTTAAATATTCAGCTAGATATTATACCTGATTGGGTAATTAAATAAACTTTTAAATTTTCTAATTTAATATAATAAAAAAACACCTTGGTTAAGGCGTTTTTTTATTTTAAGTTTTATTTGGTATCTTTTAAAGTTAAAGAAAAATATAAACCGGTACTGACAATGGCTGCCAAAAACAGAAAAACATAATGAACCGGGAAAATATATAAAATTAAACCAAAAATAAATGGTGCAAAAATATAGGCTAAAGGCCGGGTTGATCGGTAAGAATTAATTAAAGCAATATCATTATGATTGATTTTTTTAAAAAAATAAGTATCAGACATTATTTCCAAAAGACTGGCGCCGATTCTGGTTAAAAATAATAATAAGGCCCAGATAATAATACTTTTGGTTTCAACCAGAAAGATTAAAATTAAAGAAATTATAATAATAAAAAGCCCGATTGTTAATAATTCTTTTTCACCCCAATATTTGTCAGCCAAATAACCGGCGGGATATTCTATTAAAATAAAAGGAATCAGCATTACAGTAAAAATAATACCCAATTGATCCCAGGGTAAGCCGATTGTTTGGTTTAAATAAATCGGCGTATAAATGACCATGACAGCGTAAAAGAATTGTAATAAAAACATTAGGTAAAAAATTTTTTCCAAATTTGGTCGTTTCAATAAT
>WJKP01000004.1 GCA_014729025.1 Candidatus Buchananbacteria bacterium | reverse complement strand
TTTAGATAATGATTGGATAGCAAGAAGTCAGGAAATAAATCAGGATTTTAGTTTGGATAATTATCATTTAGTTAAAATTAATAGATTTGAATTAGGGCCAGAAAAAGATGATCAGCAAACTTTGACTGATTTAGAAAAAAATTTTTATGCCTTTGCGCCTGACCAGGAAAGATTTTTAGATGTCTATGGTTTGATTGATATTTTTGAATTTGACGGTGAGATCCGTTATGAAGCATCAACTGTGGAAATGGGTCCTAATATACCGCCTGATTTTCCTGATCCTAATTATAAAGAACCGGCAATTGTTAATCTGGCTACTCATAAAGCCCAAGCCATACCTGATGTTTCTTACAGTAGTGTCAGAGATTCATTTTGGCTTTCTGATCAGGAATTTGTTTTAACCGGTTATAAAATTACTGATAACGGTTTAATACCTTATATAAAATATTTTAATCTTTCTCAAAAAGTAACGGGTTATTATGAAGGTAAGTTAAACAGATTTTGTGAAAATACCGGTAATTGTCCTGAAGATATGATGACTTTAAAAGTTTATATAACCGGTTGTCCCAGCCGTAACACCAATGTTTATGAACGTCAGGTTAAGAAAACCAATGAGGTTGCAAAAGCAGCTTTAAATCAATTGTTTATGGGACCGTTTGGTTCGGAAATGGAACCTGAACAAGATCATCTTTTTCATAATAGTTATAATGCAAAAATCAAAGAAATCAAAATTATAGATAATATTGCTTATGTTAATTTAAATGATATTCGCCCATTATTTTCTTATGAAGGCCCATATAATAATATGGAAATCGCTACTAAAAGAAATTGTGAAGAATATTCATTTTTTGAACAAGCAACAAAAACATTAAATCAATTTTCTACAATAAATGATGCCATTTATTTCATTGAAGGTGAAACTCATTTATTATATGATTTTATGGATATAGCTTGCCCTAATGATTTATGCCAAAATAATCCTTTTAAACCTAGCATGAAAAAAACTTATATTTATATGAATGAATGTAATGATTATACCAGGTCTTTTATGCGTCTAATTCCTCAAGATGATGACATAATCAAAGCTACTTTAAATGAATTATTTAAAGGTCCTTATAATCATGAGCGTCAACCAACTAACAGATATTACATGTTCAATGAATGGACATCTAATATTCTTAAGGATATTATCATTAAAGATCAGATAGCTTATGTTAATTTGCAGGATTTTCGCTACAAAGTAACCTATCCTGATTACGAATGTAACTCACCTCAGTTTTTCGCTTCAGTCGGCGACACATTAACTCAATTTCCGGAAATTAATGATGCTATATATTTTATGAATGGTGATCAAGATAAATTTTATGATTATATGGGAGTTGATTGTCCTTATGAAAAAGAATGTCAGTATAATCCTTTTTAGATAAAACAAATAATTAATTTCCCCTGCGATTTTTTCTGCGAAAAAATCGCGCTACATCTTAACCATTAGATCCTCTTAACCTATAAATTTTATATCTAAAACAAAAAATAAATTATGTCGGTGATGAGCGGGATTGGAAACAGTATTATACTTGGGCGGGATTTGTGTAACAAATCCCGCTTTTTTTTATATTTTACAAGCTTGATTTTTTGCTCAAAAAAGCCTAAAATAAGAGTATTAAAGTTATTTGCTAAGTTAAGTATAATGAGTATTAAATAATGGATAAATTTCAAATATTGTTAAAAAATTTTACACTTGAAGAAAATAAAAATCTTTTCAATGATGGGGAAAAGACGGATATTCAATTTATTAATATTAATGGTAAAAAATATTATAAATTTATTAATGAATTTTGGACTAGTAAACAAAGAAAGGCCAATAGCCTTCATGAAATAGCTTACAGGGCTTGTTTTAAGGGGCAATTGCCAAGATTTTTTATTACTAATTTAACAAATCATAATGATCGTGTGTATGATCCCTTTTCAGGAAGAGGTACAACTATTATTGAGGCAGCGTTATTAGGTAGGAATGTTATCTCAAATGATATAAATCCTTTGAGTAAGATTTTAAGTAAACCCAGATTATCTATACCGAGCATAAGTGAATTAAAAGAAAGACTAATTTCTATACAAAATAACCCTAGATTAAAATCAGAAATTGACCTTTTAATGTTTTTTCATCCGGATACACTTATTGAAATTTTATCTATAAAAAAATATCTAAAAGAAAAGAAAAAAGAAAAAAAAGAAGATAAAATAGATAATTGGATAAGAATGGTTGCTACAAATAGATTAACTGGTCATTCGAAGGGTTATTTTTCTGTTTATACGCTTCCACCTAATCAGGCTGTTTCTCAAAAAAGTCAAATAAAAATAAATGTCAAAAGAAATCAAAAGCCTGAATATCGTAATGTAAGAGAAATAATTATTAAAAAATCTTTAAATTTAATTAAAAATATTACTAATGAACAAAAAATTATATTAGAAAACATTAATAAAAATTCGAAATTTTTATCTAATGATGCCAGGAAAACTAAAAGTATTAAAAATAATTCTGTTAAACTAACTGTAACATCACCTCCTTTTTTAGATATAGTGCAATATACAGATGATAATTGGCTAAGATGCTGGTTTAATGATATTGATGCTAAAAAAATAGAAAAAAAAATTACAATGAGTAAAAAAATTGAGGATTGGTGCGATGTTATGTCAGATGTTTTTAAAGAATTATTCAGAATCACAAAAAAAGGTGGATATGTGGCATTTGAGGTTGGTGAAGTCAGGAATGGTAAAATAAACCTTGATGAATATGTCATTCCACTCGGTATTAACGCTGGATTTAATTGTAAAGGAGTGGTTGTTAATAAGCAAGAATTCACTAAGACTTCTAGTATTTGGGGAATAAAAAATAATTACAAAGGAACTAATACTAATAGGATTGTTTTATTTAAAAAAAATTAATATATATTTTATGTCAGAGAAAATAAAAAAAACAATTAAACAAATGTTAAAACCAGTAAAAAGAATTCCTTTTGATTTGGTTATAGAAACAATTTCCGGAAAAAAGGTGATTCCTTTTGATGAAAAAAATAAAAAAGATTCAAAATTATTAACTAAACTAGATGCAGTCGCAAAAATGGCTGGTGTAGAAGTTAATAAGAATGGGATAAAAAGAACCCGTCCCAATGAAGTAGGGAATGATATTGAGCCTTATGTTAAAAAAGCCTTAAATGATTTAGGTTATAAGGCTGATATACCCATTACAACCTTGGGTGGAAAACAATCAAGTGGCTATCCAGATGTTGAATTTATTGATGAATTCGGTAGAACAAATTATTTGGAATGTAAAACATTTAATATTGAAAATGTTAATACGTCATTTAGATCATTTTATTTTTCTCCATCAGAAAAATTTAAAATCACCAAAGATGCACATCATTTTATTTTATCATTTGAGATATACGTTGAAAAGAGTGAAGATAAGAATAACGTATATAAATGTAAAAGCTATAAAATATTATCAGCTGAGAACTTAATGGTTAATGTGAAGTATGAATTTAATGCATCTAATAGTGATATGTATATTGAAGAATTAATTTTGACGGAAGGTAAATTATAATAATAAAAATTTTAAATTAAAACAATAATTTAATTAATTTAAAACAACAACAAATTGACCTTGCCGAGCAATGGAAAAAAGG
>WJKP01000020.1 GCA_014729025.1 Candidatus Buchananbacteria bacterium | reverse complement strand
TCAAATCTATATATTTCACTATCAAACTTAAAAGTATTATTATCCATAATAGTAATAGTGATATTCCAATTGCCCTTTTCAGTAGTTGCCAATAATTCTTTTTCTTGGCTAAGCAAATCTAAAGCATAAACATGATAATTCTGTGATTTTATTTCTTTGATTCTTTCCGGATTAGGCTTATCCTGTAACCACGGTGTGTCAGTAAATAATAATATTTTTCTTGAAGGCATCAATTTACTGTCCACTCGGCTCTCTGAAATCAGATACTCATTAATTTCTGTTGTATTAATATTAACACTATAAGCTACTCTTGGTTTAAAAGGCGAATTAACCAATAACCATAAATTAGGACTATTATATTCAAATTCAGTTTGGCCAATCATCTCACCTTGTAAAAGATTAAATTGATCGGCAGTGAATGTTATATTTTGAGATTCACCTGTTTTAGCGTCAATAATTGTAATAAATTCATCAGGGTTTTGTTGATAATCTTTTATTAAAGCGATATTGTCAGCTGTTTGATCAGGTACAAATGAAACATCTTGTCTTGATTTAAAAATAACTGATTTATTTTTATTTTCATCAAACCGCCATATCTGGTATTCACCAAAAGTATCAACAAGAGAAATAAATAAATTATCATCACTAAATTCTGCCTGATCAAATATATTAGTCCCCTGATCCAGGCTAATAAAAATATCAGAGTCGCCGGTAAAATTATTTTGGACTATAAAATCCATTTTTTGATTTTGATTATCAGCGTTCATTTTAACACTATAACGAACATTGACTGGCTGATAAGTTGTTTGTTGATCAAGATCATTTTCAGCTTTTTCTTGTTCAGTGATTTGCTCCGACGGTTGATTAACTTGCTTTTTTAAATTAGTGATTTCTTGTTCTAAAATTAATTGGCTTTGATTAAGCAGATAAACAGTATAAAGCATTACTGCGATTGTAAAAACCAATAAGACGATCAAAATAATGGTTAAAGTTTTTTGCATAAAATAAATTTATTAATAAATTAGTCGCTAAATCCTTAATTATTTTCAATTTTACCCTGATTTTGGAGAAAAATCAAATTAAAAAATCAGCGACCAATAGATCGCGGAAACTTTATGTTGAGGTGGCCTTTGCTGCGTTGTTAATCATTAGTCAGCCAAAGGCGAGCTAGAAATTACCATCTATATAAAATTAATTACTTGACATCAATTATTTTAAAAAACGATTCACAAGCCCATGATCCTCTAGGCGCAGTATACTTTTGAAAAATAGTAACATCAACCATTGATTCTTCAGTTGAAGTAGCTATTTTATGTTTATCTTCTTCTGATAAAACTGATAAATCAAGATTTAACATAATTTGCCCTTGTTCATTCAAAACATTAACAATATTACCACTATTTATGGCTTCCATATCCCCGTCAATTAAAGCTGAATCATATTCGGGCACTACCAGTGTATCACAAAAAACTTTCCCATCAAGCCCAACATCTTCCCTTACTTTATAATACCCAGTAATAGTATCTACGCCAACCAACCCTTTATTTTCATTTTTAAATAAAATATTTTTTCAGGGTCTATTTTTAGATTAATGTTTTTTGACATAAGTTTTATTCATTACAATAATTAAATTGATCAATTAAAATTTTATCTTCTGAATTAATATAATACAACTTCGAAGTCTGACAACGTTCATCACCACTAGAATCAACATACAAAACATCATCTTCACCAACCATTTTAAAATTAGACAAAATACCACCATGAGGACCACTAGCTTCTGGTTCAGCTAACAAAACATCATATTGTTTAGGACCAGACTCATCATCACCCTGCAATATAGCACCTAAACTTGATTTATGGATATATTTATTATCTTCGTTATAAAAATAATACTTTGAACCATTTGAAATTTGAGGATTTATTTCTGCTCCATTAAGTTCGACCGGGACATTATAACGAACAAATTCTTTACCATCTTTATAAGCAAGACTTTTACCGTCTTTTGTCACAAGAGAAAACACTGACTCCTGTCCCTCAAAACTAGCATACCCCAAAGGTATTAAATCAATACTATCAACATCATCACCACCACATTCCCAATCATCAGCGTCACCTTCACACGATTCTTCAAACCTTATTATACTTCTAGTATCTTTAGTATATATATTATATCCAACAATTTCTTTATACTGCATATACTCATCAGCAAAAATCACAGAATAAATAACTTCATCAGACTCTGAATTAAAAAAATAAGTAGTCTTTAAACCAAAATGTGCATCAGAACCACTCATTATATTAGTCTCACGATTAGTTTGAAAATTAACTAAATTCAAAAACGTAAAAGAATTAGTATACGAATAAAGGATTTTCTTCCCGTCAGGTGAGATAACAGCATTACTTAAATACTTAAGACTCCCATCTTTTTGAAACACTGATATTTTTTCTTCAGTCTTTTCTGAAACCCCATTTATATAATTATACAAAACCCAATTTTTATCTTCATATTTCAAATAAGCCAACGCTTTTTGATTATCATCATTAGTATAAAAACCTAATGGCATTAATTGAACATTAACATTATTAGCAATAACACTATCATCACCATCAATAACTTCTGGTTCATTTTTATTAATATTATTATAAACCGGATAATCAGGCGTGGTTTTGTTTGTATTATCATTATTATTACCATTAACAATGGTAGTAGTATTACCGCAACCACTTAATAAAACAATCAATCCTCCTAATAAAATTAATTTTCTCATAAAACTCAGATTATTATTTATTATCTATATATTTAAAAACGGCAAATCCATAAAATAATTTTTGCTCTCCTGCGGATCAATATAAACCTCAATTTCTGGAGGCACGTCTTTAGATTCAATTTGTTTATAAATATGTTTGGAATAATATTGTTTGGTTTGTTGACTAAACGGATCAATACCTTGAGTTTTGACTATATAATAACGGTATTTACCGGTATGTCCATTATACTCTCGCCCTTCTATGCCAATAAACTTGGTCTTAATTTTTAACCCAGCTGCTTTTAATTTACTGATTCTGATTTTTTCCTTTTTAGGTGTTATAAAAACAGAATAAAAAACCACGCTAATCATAACTATAAAAATCCCGACAGTAATAATGGCTGCCTGCAAATCCTGATTACCTAACTCAATAATTTTCCATAAAAAATACAAAATCATTACACTAACCAAGACAATTAAAAATGTTTGAAAATTTTTACGCATAAATTTTTAATTATTTTTGACCGAATTTTTTAATTATAAAAATAACTGCACCAATTACGATTAAAGCAACTAAACTAACCGCATACCAATATTCTTCTACCCACCAAGTCAAAATAGCTTGCCTGGAATATTCTGGCCGTTCAGCTTGATCTTGATACTCCATAGTTTCAGTCTGCCCATCTTCATAAGTATAAACCACTTCTATTTTTTTTAAAATTAAATTATCATCAATCAAAGAATTAATGCTTAAAACATCAGTAATTTGCTGAACCGGATCATTTTTCGGTATAAAACCAAGCGGGATAAAACTAAAACTTGACCTGATAAAATCAGGATTATTAAAAATCTCTATACTATAATCCTCGCGTTGCTGTAAAATAGTAGCTCTTTGCTGAGCACTTTCTAGATTCGTTTCGGTCGGTAATTCTTGCCCAAAAATATCATTAAACTTATTTTGTTTAAAATTATCCTGCCTAACAGTATAAATTTCTAAACCATACATATCCAAATCATTCAAATAACCCAAACAAGTTTTTCCTTGAATAATTTGTGCTTGAACCCGGCCGTCAAATAAAATAAAAACCCGACTATCATACTCATCCAAATTATTGATTTCAAAACAATAATTAATATCATACTTTTGCCCGGAAACAATCTGAGCCCAACCGATTTGCGGTATTAATAAAATTGTTAAACTAATCAAGACAATAATTTTTTTCATAAATTTTTTTAAAAAATAATTATTGGGTTAGAATGGTGGTTAAATTTTTAGAAAATTGTTTTTAAACTAACCGCTGTAAACTATTTATCTTAAGCAGCTTCTTTACCCATTGACTATCGACTAATCTGGTTATTATTTCAAATCAGCCAATCTAATACTCTTACCTGCTCCGATTTCAATATAATTTTCTTTATATTCTTCTTCAAAAAGACGTTGAGTTATTTCACCGGAACAATGACAAGGCGCTGCATATTTAACATTTAAATCTTTAAACGCCTGAACAATATTTTTTGTTTTTTCCAACCCGGCTGAATCTAAATGAAAACCACCTAGTACTAATAAAATCGGCTGGTCAAACTGATTTTTGACTGTTTCTAAAATTTCAACAATACCTGGATGAGCACAACCAGTTAAAACTACCAGACCTTGTTTTGTTTCAATAACCAAAGCTTGTTCTTTTGGTTCAGTACCCAGCACACCAGAAGAATAAAAATTATCAGTTAAAGCTTTAAAATCAGTTATTTGCAAAACTTCAGGTGTAATTTCTTTTATTTGATTTTTAAAATCTTCAGGAAAAATTCCTGGCAAATAAACATTAACATTAGAATTTTTAGTCAAAAAATCATTAACCCCGCCAACATGATCATTATGAATATGAGACAAAAACAAATGTTTAACTGACTGAGGCTCAAGTTTTAATTTTCTCATATTAGACAATAAAACTTGCCCGTCAGCTCCTGTATCAAACAACCAGTCAGATTGCTGAGTTTTAATGTAACAAGAAAATCCCCAGCCAGTTTGTAACCGCTGATCAAATTCATTATTATCAAAAACAACAATTAATTCCAAATTATTAAGTTTTAATTTTTCATTTTGGGGCATAGCTTTATTGGTTATTTGTTTAGATTGGTTAAAATTAATTTTAGCCTCTTTATTTTTTTTACTTTGCCAAACAATCAAACCCAACAAAATTAACAAAATAATTATTATTATTAAAATCATGTTTCTAATCATAGAAAGAATATTAAGGGCTGTTAGGTTAGCCTGTCTACCAGCAAAAATACTGGTTAAGTTTTTAGAAAATTGTTTTTAAACTAACCGCTGTAAACTATTTACCTTAAGCAGCTTCTTTACCCATTGACTATAGACTAAAATTAAGACTATCTGTGCTTACTGGCTTCAATGGCTCGGCCTTGTTTTTGGGCCTGGCTTTTGGCGCGTTCACGGCTTGGTTTATCATTAGCTGTATAAGTGTAACATTTACCGCTATCACCCCATTTATAACCGGGTTTATTATTATGTTGACAACGTTTTAAAGGCATAAAAAAATTATTTAATTAACTTTAGTATAACAAATAAATTATAAAAAATAAAAAAGCGCTTAGCTAAAAAACTAAACGCTTTTAAAAAAGATCAATACCCGGCATACCACCAACGCATGGTTAGTTCAGCCGGTTTTTGAAAAATATCAAACCCGTCAACATCCTGGACCGGATCCCAATACCACATCCACCAATACATGCCTTTAAACCAAGGCTGATGCAGCAGATTATTAAAAGCCGCCTCATAACAATCAGCTTGTTCCTGGTAATCAGTCGTACTGGTTGGCGCCCACCAAGGCGAAATATTGGTGCCGTTATAGCTTTGATAACCGATTTCCATAAAAACAATATCCATATTCCAGGTAGTGGCAAAATTACTCAGCTCAGTCAACCAACCACTCCAGGCAGCATTTAATTGAGCTTGGGTCTGCGTATAACTGCTGGTTAACGGAAAATATCCGCTAATACCGATAAAATCAACAACATCCCACCAAGTCACATTTAAGTAAGAATCATGATTGGCGTTATAAGTGATTAAACCGGTAAACTTACTACGACCAATTGCCACTGTATCACGCCAGTCTGTTTCTCTATGTTCAGTCCCAACCAATTCAACACCAATCACAAACCCTTCTACGTTCAAAGCTTCAGCCAAATCAAGGTAATAGCTGATAAAAGAATTGTAGCTGGCAAACCAGGCAGTCCAATCAGCTTCATTGGCAAAAGTTATATCACCTCGCCACAAATCACTTCGTTGCCAAATATCAACATGTGGCTTAAAGTAGACGTCCAGGCCAAGCGAATGAGCATAATTAGTCACATGAGTAATCCCGGTATCACTGGGTGTTTTGGTATCACCGTCATAAATCGTAGTTGCAGTTAAAGAATCCTGGTACCAAGTGATAACTAAAGCGATACGCTCACAACCATCATCTTTCATTTGCAGTAAAGTATTTTCTACTGTAGTTGACTGCCAGTCAGTATACCACCAGGAAGTCAGCACACAACCGCGCTGAAACGGGATCCCATTATGACTGGGATTAACTCTGATAGTAAACAGCTGGCTGGTTGTTGTTTCACCGTCACTAGTTGCAACTTCTAACCAATGATTGCCGACTTGAGTTGTGTCCGGTGTCCAGCTAATCAAACCGGTAGTATTGTTAATCACCATACCGCTTGGCCAATTGATCAATGAATAAGTCAAACTATCACCGTCAAAATCAGTAGCATTAAGATCATAAGAATACAAAACATTCACAGTCGCAGTTGTTACAGGAATTGAACTAAAAATCGGAGCCGTATTAGGCGGTGGAGCGTTAACAGTCAAAGTATATTCTTGATAAACTGTTGTTTGACCGTCAGTCACACTGACTTTAACACTATGATCACCGATTTGGCTATCAATCGGCGTCCAGTTGATCAGACCTGAACTCGTATTAATATTCATGCCGCTGGGTGAAACAGCTAAACCATAAATCAAAGTATCACCATCAATATCTGCAGCATTCATATCATACAAATAACCTTCCTGACTAACTGCAGTAGTTATCGGCGTAGAATTAATGACCGGGGCATTATTAGTTGGAGAATTAACATTGCCGCCACCGTCACTATCACTGCCGCCACTACTGCCACTGCCATCACAAGCAACTAAACCCAAAAGACAAATGAACCCAATCCCAAGCATGAAAATTTTCTTCATTTTTCCCTCCTTTTTTTAAGGTTTATTTTCAAAACCTATTTTAAATTTAAATGAACAAACTACTCATAATTTTATAAAAAAATATCGTATTTAAACTAAACCATACTGTCATAATTTTGTCAATCAAAAAAACGTCCTTTGAAAAAAAATTCCAAAGGACGTTATTAAAATCTAGTCAGCCCAGGCAATAAACTGGGGCTTTTTTCCGGAAAAATCAACCAAAGCGACTTTAAACTTTGACCCCATTCGCGCACACCATTCCTGAGCAGAAGATTTATCATTAAATTTAGAAACTATATGATACAATCCGTCAGGAAACTCGGCAATATCCAAAGCAAAACCATGTTCTACTTTTTCGCAAATAACATAAACTTGTTCTGTTTTACCTACTGACATTTCCCCCTCCTTATTTTATTTGATCTTAAAACCGTATTTTATAGTATAAATACTTTATTGTCAAATCTATTTTCTAATAACATCCACTATTGCCACGCATTGATCATTTAGACACTGACATGGATATTTATCTTGTGGATCCCAATCAGTACAATCACAATCATCATCAGTCTGACAAGGATAAATATTGCTAAAAAAAGTATCATCTAAAGTTTTACTTATTGGGCAACCGATTGAACATTGTCCTTGCCAACAATAAACCTGATAAGGACAATCTGATTTGGCAGCATATTCACCCGGCAATTCACAATCAGCAGCAGAAACACAATCAGCGACTATTTTTTCTGTTTGATCAGTAATTATTTCTTTATAAATAAAATAGCCGGTAACAATAATAACGATAAATAAGACTAAAAAACCTATTGACAGCAAAGTAACACGAATAGTATGTTCTTGTGTTGTTTTAACAATTTTTTCATCCGGAGCTAATTCATAACTGCAAAAAGGACAAATTTCCGCATCTTTGGGTATTTTTTTATCACACTGAGGACATTTAAACATAAATTTTAATTACAGCCCAGTCTTTGTTTACACATTTCTTGAGCTTGGGCATCAGGAATTGTCTCACACTGAGCACACAAATTATCTGAATCAGGCAGCTGCCCCGTTTGCAACCCTTCCAAATTATCCTGTAATTGTCCCATTATTTGACTAAAATCCATAAAATTAACATCAGCTGGCGGATTAAACATTGCTTCATCTTTATTCCATTCATAACATTTATAATCCAATTCAGCCTGATAATTATCAACCCCATAATCAGTTGCCTCGTCTTGGATTTCTTCTGTTTCAAATTGTTGACTTTGCATGGTTTCTAATTTAATTTTAACTGCCTGTTGCGGAAACTGTTCACTCCAAGTATATAACCAAGTCCCGTCATCAATCATATGACTGGTCATTGTCTGCTGATCATCCAGTTTAACCTGAAAATCACTTCTGGCTTGATCATCCGCAATATAAGTCGTACCTTCAACAATTTGACCTTCTTGCTGAGCCATAACTTCACATTTCAAATCAACATTTTGCGCCAATAAATCTTCAATTGACCCGGAAATTTCTCGGGCTTTATCTTTTTGCGGTGAATCAGCTTGCTGAGCACAACCGGCTGTTAAAAAAACTAAAATAAAAAACAAACCTAAAATTTTTTTCATAAAATCTATAAATTATTTATTAATAAAATTAATTATTCTTGAAACTCTTCTGGCTGCAAGGCCCAAACAACATCACCGTCTTGATATTTATAAACCGCCAGATTAACACCTGCCTGATCAGTCGGATAAACTTTAACTTTAATTTCACCAACCTCTTCTGTGCCTAATAATTCATAATTTTTAATCGCTTCTTGATGTTCACCCAAATGCTCTTGCATAATTTTAACTAATTCAGCTTTATCATCCTCAACTGCCTGCCAAGATTCAAAATCAGCTAAAACCATTTGTATTTGCTTGGCTTCCAAAACAGTAAGCTGCTCTGACTCAACCAAAAAATCAAGGCCTTGAATCGCTTCAATCGCCTCGCCCAATTCTTCGGCAAATTTTTCCAATGATTCTTTTTTCTCTATTTGAGGTGGTTGTTCCATATATTTATTTTAAGTTGAATTTTAATAAAAATCAAGTTAAAAAACGCGCTTAGTTTACAACTAAACGCGTTAAATAATGACTTAAATAATCTGCCAAAGAGAAACTCCTACTGTTTTTTGCCATTCAAGCACATCTTCATTCCGATTTCTACTTAATACTTTTACGCCAAATTCCTGAATAACAAATTCTTTATAAGGCATTTTTTGTTCATATTCAGCTTTGGCTTTTTTTAAATCATTTTTATTGTCAACCACTAAAATCAATCTCTTTCCTTGGTAAATTAAATTATAATTGACCAATTTATTTCGCCAACTAGACATTACCCCCCCCCCTTTTTTTATCTTATTTTAAAACCTGGTCACTATTTTTTTGCCCCAACAAAATCTGGCCCAAATCCGTTCATGTAAAAAATAAATGATTATTTTCATAATACTATCCAAAACACCGACAATTCCGGCAATTTTCAAATCACCTGTCCAAAAATAAACCAAAAACATAGTTACAATTATAGCCAATATTCTAAAAGTAATGGTTTTGGCAATACTTCTTTTATACGTATCAATAATGCCTAGCATATATTTTTAAAAAATATTATCTTAACCATATCATAAAATATTAAAAAAATAAAAAAACAGCCGGTTAAAACTGTTTTTTTTATTTGAATAAATTTTGTTTACATCATTTTTTTCCTGATAAAAGCCGGTATATCCAAATCTTCATCATCATTATCTTCTTTCTTACCACTAGCTGGCACTTTATAATCTTCTTTATCAGATTTTTGAGGCTCAGATTCTTTGGCTTTTGTTTTATCTTTATCTTTTTCCTCTTCTTCTTTAATACTTTCTTTAACCAAAAAATTACTTGGCTTATAAGTTTCTTCTTCTTCTTTATTAAGCGATGATTTAACTTCACTTTCCCGGCTTTTAACCGGTGTATCACTAAAACCGGTGGCGATCACTGTTAACTTAACCTTATCACCTAAATTTTCATCAACAATCGCGCCAAAAATAATTTTAGCTTCTGAATCAGCTGAAGCAGTAATCACTTTAGCTGCTTCATTAACTTCATGCATACTTAAATCCTGACCGCCAGAAACTATAAATAAAACACCACGCGCACCTTCCATTGATAATTCAAGTAAAGGACTGGAAATCGCTGCTTTGGCTGCTTCCACTGCCCGATTTTCCCCACTGGCTTCCCCCATACCCATTAAAGCCGTGCCTTGCTCATACATAATAGAGCGGACATCAGCAAAATCAACATTAATCAAACCGGGGACGGTAACTAATTCTGAAATACCTTGCACTGCATTACGCAAAACATCATCAACAATATCAAAAGCTTCCAATAAAGATGTTTGTTTATCAATTATTTGTAATAATCTATCATTTTGAATAGTAATAATCGTATCAACTTTATCTGATAATTTCTCCCAAGCTTGATCAGCAATTACTTTTCGCTGCGCACCTTCAAAAGAAAAAGGCTTAGTTACAACAGCAACTGTCAAAGCTCCTAATTCTCTGGCAATATCAGCCACCACCGGAGCACAGCCACTACCAGTACCACCGCCCAAACCGCAAGTCAAAAAAACCATATCAGCATCTTTTAAAGCTTCTCTAATTTCATTTTGTGATTCTTCGGCTGCTTTAAATCCCATCTCCGGATCCATCCCAGCACCCAAACCTTTGGTAACTGTTTTACCAATATGTAATTTTTTACTAGCCTTGGAATAATGCAAAGCCTGCACATCAGTATTAATACTGATAAACTCTACTCCTTTAATTTCAGAATCAACCATCCTGTTAAGCGCTGAACCGCCACCTCCGCCAATACCAATGATTTTAATTTTGGCAAAAGTTTCTATTTCAGGTTTGACTTCCATAAATTAAGTTTATTAATAAATTAATAGACTTGGTTTACCAGTTAAAATTAACACTTAAACACTTTAACCAATAAACTAATTAACTATTTTTATTGTAGCAACTAATCCTTAAATAGTAAAATATTTTTTGCACATCTTTGCACACATTTTGTATTCATTAAAATTTACGGCATTAAAGACTTTAACCATTTTTTAATCTTATTGGTTGCGCCATTAACACTTTTAAATCTGGAAAAACCTTTTCTTTGTTTAACTAATTGATTCCCCCATTTAACCAAACCTATGGCAGTTGTAAACGATAAATCATTAACTTTATCAATCACACTGACAATATCATAAGGATACCCCAAAGCTGCTGGCAGTCTTAATTTATTTTTAGAGATTTCAATTATTTTAGGCAGCTTGGCGCCTGAACCAGTTAAAATAACACCGACCGGCAAAGCACCGCTTCTGTCTATTTTTTTTAATTCTTCATCAACTTTATCCATTATTTCTTCAACCCGAGCTTCAATAATTTCAGCTAAATATTTTTTACTGATTAAACCTTCTTCGTTTTCATCAAATTCAGCCAAATCAATTTCTTCTTTTTTATCAATACCTTTAGCTGTAGCCAGGCCATATTTTAATTTTATTTCTTCAGCCACATCAATTGAAGTCCTTAAACCAATGGCAATATCAGAAGTAATATGTTCTGAACCTATCGGCACAACAACTATTGTCAATAAATCACCTTGTTCAAAAACAGCAACCGAAGTCGTAGAACCGCCAATATTAATTACTGCCACACCCAATTCCTTTTGACGATTGGTTAAAACAGCTTCTGAAGCAGCCAAAATCGCCAAAACCAAATCTTCAATATCCAAACCGGTCTGGTACACACATTTGGTTAAATTTTTAATTTGCGAACTTAAGCCTTCAATAATATAAGTTTCAACTTCCAAACGCACACCAGTCATAGCCACTGGATCTTTAATATTGCCTTGTCCGTCAACAGTAAAACTGCGCGGTATCACATGCAATATTTCATAATTAGGCGGACAAGTCACTGTTTGAGCAGCTTCAATCGCTCGTTCAACGTCTTCTTCTCTGATTTCACCGTCAGTTTTGGAAACAGCCACTACACCTTTACTGATTTCGGAATTAATATGGCCGCCGGAAATACTGACCCAAGCTTGTTCAATCGGAATACCAGTTAATTTTTCAGCTTTATCCAAAGCTTTGGAAACGCTTTCAACCGCATCTTCAATATTGGTAATAACTCCACGGTTAATACCGCCTGCTTCTTGTGAAACAGCGCCAATAATATGTAATTTTTGTTTTTTATCATCACCAATTGTTCGTTGCCCAATTGCGACTTTAATTGCAGTTGAACCAATATCCAGACCAACGATAATTTCTTCTTGAGACATAATATATTAGTTATTAGTAATTGATTAATTTTAACTTAATAATGCAATAAAATAAGGTAGAAAAATCATTAAACCGACGATTACTGCTGTAATTGCACCGACAAAAACCAAAGCGGCTCCCATATCCTTAATATCTTTAACATATTCATGAATCCGAGGTTTTAATAAATCAATAAACCTTTCCATTATACTATTGATAATTTCCAAAATCAACACCAAAGCAATCAATAAAATCAAAATTATCAGCTGCCAAATTGCAATCTGAAAATACCAGGCTAATACTAAAACAATAACAGTAATTATTGAATGAACCTGAAAATTTTGTTCTTCCAGCCAAACTTTTTTCAAGCCTGACAAGGCATATTTAAAACTTTTAGCTAAACGTTTAAATTTTATCATAAATTTTTGAAAAAATTTTATCCTGTATTTTTTTCATTTGCTGATAATCCTTTTGCGTTTGGTCATCATAGCCCCAAAGATGCAAAAAACCGTGAATCAATAACAAACAAAATTCCTGCTTGATTGTCTGATCAAATTGCTCGGCTTGCCGTTTAACCTGCGGATAACAAATAAATATTTCACCAAGATAATTATTTTGCTCAACTTTTGGCAATTGCATGCCTTCCCAAGCACTGAAAGACAAAACATCTGTTACTTTATCTTTTTGTCTGTATTGTTTATTTAAAGTTCTAATTTTTTTATCATCAACCAATAAAACAGTGACACTAAAATCATTTTTCAAACCCAACTCTTGAGCGGTTAACCTGATTATTTTTCCCACTAATTGCTGGCTTAAAAATTCTGCTGTTTTGACTTTTTGATAATAATTACAAATCATGACTTTTTAGCAATTTAACCTTCAGTTTCAGTAGCTGTTTCCTCTGTTTCCGTCGCTTCCGCTAATTCAAAACTGTTTACCATCATTTTAAAAGTAGTTAAAAAATTTATACTTGTTTTATTGTCAATTTGATAATTTATAATATACACGGTTGATAAATCCTGCTGATCTACCAAATAATAAGTTAATTTATCAGGACTAATCAATACTTGGTAGCCTTTTCTGGTTGTTTCACTCTCCAGATCAGAAATATTTGATAAAGACGACTGCTGCAAATACCATTCGGGCAAACTTAAATTATCCGGATTAGCCTCGACCAGCACTACTACTCGTTCACCTGTGGCTGACTGAAAAACTATTTCCTGCAAACTTTGATCAGTCGGCCTGGCAACCCAGGTCGCTAAATATAAAATCTGATAATTAAAAGTCGGATTAGAATAAGTATTGACCAAACCCGAATTCATCAAAAGTGATGACCCGGCGGCTTTGGGATTAAAACCATTAATTATTTCCTGCCCATCAACAAATCCGTCAGCATCAGTATCAGGCCGTCTAATTTCTGTTTCATATAAATTTTCCTCCACATCAGTCAACCCGTCACGATCAGAATCCTGGCTGGAAAAATAATCCAAGTCAGTTTCTGGCGGCTGATTTATATTGATATTCGCATTAGTATTGACATTTTCATTGGCATTGACATTCTCATTAACATTAGTATTGACGTTCACATTGGCATTAACATTCTCATTAACATTAATATTGGCGTTTTCATTGACATTAATATTCTCATTAATATTAGTATTGGCGTTCTCATTAGCGTTAGCATTAGTATTAGCCTGATTAGTATTAACTGTTGGCTGATTCGTATTGGTTCTGGCCGGTGGCTGGCTAGGCGGCCTGGTTGCAATAAGCAAATAATAAGCACCTATGCCAATACCTGCCAAAACGACAAAACCAATCCCAGCAAAAATTAACCATTTCGGGACACCACCCTTAGATTGAGTCAAATATTCATGAAATTTAGGAGGCATTACTCTAATTTCATAAGGTTCAGCTCTTGAACTTTTAGGTTTTTCGTTTTTTTCTTCTTGTTTTGATTTTTTTTCTTTTTTTTGTTTTTTACCAAAAATCATACAATTTCAAAATTTATAATTCTTTTATTAAAATCCATCTTTTCTTGAATTTTTTATTAATTATTCTTCTTCAGCCGGTACTTCTAATAATGTACCCGGGCCATTAGGATCATAACCCTCACTAACTTCGTCGCCGTCTCTGTAACCGTCACCATCAGTATCAGGATCCAATGGATTAGTTCCATAAATATTAACTTCTTCATTATCAAACAAACCATCATTATCAGTATCAGCATTTAATTCATTAGTACCTAAAGCTTCTTCTTCCTCATCAGTCAAACCGTCATTATCAGAATCTTGGCCAGCCGGTGCATTCAAATTAACATTGGCATTGGTATTGGTATTGACATTAGCATTGGCATTGACATTAGCATTGGCATTGACATTAGCATTGGCATTGACATTAGCATTAGCATTAGCGTTGGTATTAACATTTTCATTAGCATTAACATTCATATTAGCGTTAGTATTAACATTAGTATTAACGTCTTGATCCTGTCCCATAAAACTTAAATAAGCCAAAACACCGCCGGCAATCACTAAAACAACAATTACTACGATTAAAACTATTAAAATAATTCTTTTGCCTTTACCTCCTTTAGGCGCTTGCGGTGGCGGCGGAGTTGGCTGGCCTGGCTGACCTTGGCCTGTTTCCCCACCAGTATTAATCCCGGCAAAAATATCTTCTGGTTCATTAGCTGGCTGGCTAGGCTGTTGGCCTTGATCAGCTGCTTGGCTAGGCACGGTTGATGTTTCCGGCTGATTAGTTGTCGGGCTGGGACCGGCTGATTCCGGTTGAGTAGGATTTTCTCCTGGTTGTCCCCCTGCTTGTTGGTTTGGTTTATCAAACATAAAATCTATAAGTTAATTTTTAATTATTTATTTAATTATTTAAAAAACACCGGTTTCACAAGAACTTTTTAAACCTTCATCATTTATTTTATCACATTCTTGGATTGAATAATAAAGCAAATTTAAACATTCTGCTTTGACTTCATTATTTTCTAATATATTGCAATTAGCAGGATCATGTTCTGGAATTTTACTAAAAGCATAATATCTCAAACAATCTGCTCGCAGCACATCATTATCTAAAATATTACAATAACCAAAATCCTCTTTATTATAAGCAAATTTTCGCACACAATCCATTTTATCTCTGTTATTAGGATAATTTAAACAAAAATCAGCATTAGCTTCTGTCTCAAATAAATAATCTTTTGCTTTATTTAAACAACGCGCTTTCATTTGTTCATTTTCAAGTTGTAAACAAGGCTCTAAACTTTTTTCAGTAAAAGCTTGCTCCCGATAATAAGTACCGGCCAAAGCTTCAGAAGGCTCGTATTCTTGAGGTTCAATTTTAGGTAATTCAGCCGGCTGAGCTAAATTTACATTTTGATTGGTTTTTGTTACTGGTTTTAGAAACATTAAATATACACCAATATCAATAACCGCCAAGACCAAAATTATAACTACAATAATAATTAACGTTTTTTTATTCATAAAAATATAAATTCAATAATTTAAAATATTAATTTATAATTCATTTTTCAAATCAAGATCTATCTATAAGAACAATCCATTATCCCATCAGGTATCCCATTTGGCCCCTCAGCGTCACAATATTCCCCAATCACAGCCGACTGAATTAGAGTAACAATATTATTTACAACAGTATCACCTGACATCAAATCAGTCCCATGCATCAAAGCACCACCTGTTTCATCGGCAATATATTTTAAAATACAATATTTAGTAGCATCAGCCGCTGGATCGACAGTAGTAAAAGAGCCACTGCTTGCAAGAAACTCAGCTTGAATAGCACTACAATCACTAGAAGTATTGCTCAAAACATCACTACCTGTAAATAAAATAACAATTTTAACACCTTCAGCTCGAGCAATGGGAACTAATTGCGGACTACCCTCAGTATTTACATCTCTTTTACTTTCATAAATATGCTCATAATCGCTTGTAATCCAAGGCTCGCTAGAGCTACCAATATAACCATTATAAGGAGATTCATCAATCATTAAAATCAGTACTTTTTCAGAACCAGGAGTCCAATCCATTTGGCCATCACCATCAGAATACTCTGCAATTAAATCAATGGCTGAAGCCACCCAATCTTCAGGACAAAAACCCCAAGTATTTGGTTCTTTTATTAAAAGCGGTTGATCATAATTACTAGAAATAGTAGTATAATCCCTATTAGAAGTATAAACATAACCGTCACCACAAGACTGAGGATTAACAATGTCAGGCTTCCATTCACAAATCGAGATACCAGCATCATCTATTTCAGATTCACAAGGATTTCGCTTATCGATTAATTGACAAAAATCATAATCTTGCAAACATTCTCCATCGACGTCATCCCACTCACAGCCCTCAGCCGCATTACAATCGGAATCAATAGTATAATCATCACAACCTGGATAAGTATTATAACAATCATCATTACTGGCCGGTATTTCATTATCAATTACGGGTATCTGCACTTTTTCATAAATATATTTTAACATATTCGGCCGACCAAAATTACCGTCAGCGATTACTGTATAACATTGTCCGTCATTAGTACCAGTTCCAAAACCCTTATCATATTTATCACTAATACCAAAAATTAATGAATTAACTTCCATACCTTCTGCTAATAAATCATCAGAAATATCGGATTCAACACTACATAAATTTTCAGCTGGCACAGCAAAAGAAGGTGAAGTATCCATTAAATTAAGTACATCAACTTTAATGGGTGAAATAACCACACATTGCCCGGAAAAACAACTTGCATCAGTCGCACACAATTCACCTGCATCAGCGCCACCTTGACAATTTTTAGTCAAAACTTGCTCGCAAATTGCCTCTGCTCCAAAAGGATATCTAGCGTCTGGGCCGACACTAGTACAGCCTTGATCACAGTCTTCACCAGTGTCAACCACACCATTTCCACATTTAGTACAAGTACCGTCTTCTCTTATTACATAGTCCGCTGGACACGAACACCATTGTGGTAAATTAGATATTTTCTGGATACAATCAGTACCATCCCATTCACAATAAGAAGGATGATCAGCGCAAGGTGAATAATTAGGTTTACACTGTTCTGATTCCCAAGAACAATAATCTTTTGAAACGCACTCATCATCTATAGAAGTAGCAGAACAATCAGCTATATATTGATTAGTCAACTCAGTATATTCTTCACAGCCCAGAGCGTCTTTTACCGCCGTCGGCGCACTACAGCTATTAATTGTACAGTCTGACCAAACTTCCTCATCAGTCCAAGTAATTGTTGACTGACTTATCCATTCATTAGGATCCAAGTCAGAACTCACTTCACACGACAAAGTATTAGAAATACAAATCTCAGACTCAAGATCAGCATGATACGCAGCTTCACAGCCTTGAAAAACACACTGATAACTGCCAACCAAAACTCCGCCTTGCCATTCTTCATTAATAATTTCCGGGATATCAATATTACAAGTACCGTCTACGCATTGGCTATCATCGCTACAGCGAATACCTGCATCAGTTCCACCTTCACAAATACCGCAAGTACCGGCTATATTACTTACACAAGTATAACAACGGTCACCGCCCCAATCACCGCCTTGATCCAAACAAACCTGCCTTGTATTTATCCCTTCAAGCGGTTCATAATGCTGATCATCTGAACAAGAAGTGCAAATACCATTGCTTATTCTATTAGGATCAACACATTGACAACTAGCCGGAGTACCTGTTGGCTGAGCAGCAAAAGTACAAAGTTCCGCTCGACAAGCGCTCCAATCAGCAATCGTTGTATTCCAACCCCTAACAGCTTCTAAATTCCAGTTTATACATCGTTCATCATCCTCCGTACATGAATCATTACTACTGCAAAGCTGATTGGTTTCTTCACAGGCACCACTATACAAATCACAGCTAAGCTGATTATCGGCACATAAAAAAGTAACCGGATCCTGATGCATTCCTACCGGGCAAATATCTCTAATACAAACTTGGTAACCATTCAAATCATTGCCCCTCCAAACTAGGTAACCTTCTAAATCTGTTGCCCCACAACTTGTAACAGGATCTGTCTTATTAAGTTCACATTCGTCATCTTCCAAATGATAGCCCGGATTACAAGTTCCGTCAGGGCAATCGGCATTACTGGAACAAAAAGCGCCAGAATTATTTCCGCCAGAACAAACAGCTTGCTGACAACTAGTCGGAATGGAATTAGTAAAAGTAATATTATTAGTCGCTGGTATATCAGTACAAAAACCATTTTCACAAACAGTGCCGCTTAAAGCATCGCAATCATCATCCGTACTGCATTGACGATTATAAACAGTTTTTAATTGCCCGCCAGTCGCAGCCGTGCCATTACC
>WJKP01000019.1 GCA_014729025.1 Candidatus Buchananbacteria bacterium | reverse complement strand
TCATAATCCATTAAGGGTATTTAAAACTACTATCGAATGGCTTAATTTTTACAATTTTGAAAGAATTCATTTGTCTATTAATGGTCTTACTCCTCATGAAAAATTAATTCAAAGTGTTACCCTTGACTGTTAACTATACAGAGCTTATAATTATCTAATGTAATTTAATGGATTATATTTTTTACCGCTAAACCTGACTTCAAAATGAAGATGAGAACCGGTTGAGTAGCCGGTTGAGCCCATTTCACCTAAAACTTCACCTCTGGCCACTGTTTGACCTGGTTGAACATAGATTTTTTGAAAATGAGCATATAAAGTTGTTTTACCACCGCCATGATCAAGGATCACGTGATAGCCATAACCATATTTTAAATAAGCTACTTTGGTAATAACCCCGTCTTCTGGTGCCCAAATCGGATCACCAAAATCACCGTCAATATCCAATCCAGTATGACGCCAATTATAATACTGTGAAATACGGCGAGCTGTTGTAGGCCAAAGCATTTTGCCTCCGGTCGGCGCAGAAACCTGGGTAGGTGTAAAGATTTTTTTAACAGAAGCTAAACGAGTATTGGTTTTAATCGGCACATAATAAGGTTGGCCTTGGGGAATAAAAATAGTTTGGCCAACTTGAATATCTGTAGCATCCGCTAGTTTATTAAATTCAATTATTTCTTCTTCCTCAGCTTGGTATTTTTTAGCGATTTTGGCAAGAGTGTCACCACTGGCAATTTTATGTGAAACACCGCTGGTTGGTAAAATAGTTAATTTTTGACCAGGCTTTATTAAACTATATTTACTTAAGCTATTTTCCCATAAAATAGTATTAGTACTAATACCGAATTTATCAGCAATAGAACTTATGGTATCTCCTGATTGAACAATATATTCAACAGGTTTATCTCGATGTTTTTTGGAAGCTTCCATTGAAGAAATTCCCGGTTTAACCAAGGTAGAAGAATCACCAGCCAAGACAGAGTAGTCTTCTTGCTTGGCAGCTTCTTGTGTAGTTAGTATTTGTTGATTAGCTGAAACAGCCGTAGTTTGAGAGTCTAAATAACTGGTAACTGTTGGCTGTTCAATTGATTCTAATGTTTCTTCAATATATTCATCTTCCATATTACCGCCTGTTGCCAGGGCAAATAAATAGCTTTTTTCTCCAAACCCTTCGGCTCTTGTTTCAGTATTTGTAAAATTAGCAAAACTAACACTAATTACCAGTATAATAATAATTATATGAGAGATGTATTTGTTAAGGAAAAGATAAACAGGTTTAATTTTATCAGAAGGAATAATTAATTTAGTTAACCGGCCAAGTAAATAATAAGATTTATAAAAATTTAAAATAATTAATTTATAAAAAACTAGCAAAATTTTTTTAATAGGCTTTAAAAATAATTTTTTCAAGAAACAAAAAAAGGACTTTATAATCGTATTAAAGCCTTTTATAAAGTTTAGAAGAGATTTAACAAAAAAATGTTTAATTGATCTACTAATATGTTTTTTCCCAATTCAATTTACCAGGTTATTTTTTAATTGAAACCAAGGCTTACCTGTCTAAAAAATACCTTAAAAGTAAAATGAATTATATATATCAGTATATAGCAGGTATTATTTTATGTCAAGATTAAGCTTAACCAGCTTAATTGTTGACAGTTAAGAGACTAAAAGCTAAAATATTAATATAATTTTAATTTAAAATAAATTTGGCTAATTTTAGCCATCGGGAATTATAAGAAAGGCCATTAATAGGCTGATTTATTAATTAATAAATGATAATTTATGGAACCAAGTATTATTTTTGCTTTAATTGCTGCTCTTTTAGCTTTGATTTACGGAGTAATTTTAATTAAATTAATTTTAAAATTACCCAAGGGTGATGAAAAAATGCAAGAAATTGCTAAGGGGATTCAGGACGGTGCGCAAGCTTATCTTAATCGTCAGTATAAAACTATTAGTTTTGTTGCGATAGTTTTGTTTATTTTAATTGGTTTGGTTTTAAATTGGACAACCGCTATAGGTTTTTTATTGGGCGCTATTTTATCAGGTGCAGCTGGATATATTGGTATGAATATTTCAGTCAGAGCTAATGTCAGAACTGCTGAAGCAGCGAAACAAGGTTTAAAACCAGCTTTAAATATAGCTGTTAGAGGTGGTGCTGTAACTGGTTTTTTAGTAGTTGGTTTAGGCCTTTTAGGTTTAACTCTATTTTATTTACTGACCAATGATTTGCAAGCTTTGGTTGGATTGGGTTTTGGTGGTTCTTTAATTTCTATTTTTGCTCGTTTAGGTGGTGGTATTTTTACTAAAGCGGCTGATGTGGGTGCTGATTTGGTGGGTAAGGTTGAAGCTGGTATTCCAGAAGATGATCCTCGTAATCCTGCAGTAATCGCTGATAATGTCGGTGATAATGTTGGTGATTGTGCAGGTATGGCGGCTGATTTATTTGAAACTTATGCTGTTACAGCGATTGCTACTATGCTTTTAGGTAGTTTAATTTTTACTAATATGTCAAACGCTATTTTATATCCTTTAGTTTTGGGTGGCGTAGCTATTATCGCGTCAATTATTGGCAGTTTTTTTATTCGTCTTGGCGCCAAGAAAAATATAATGGGAGCTTTATATAAAGGATTACTTGCTTCGGGTCTTGTTGCAGCCATTGCTTTTTATCCTGTTACGATTTGGTTAATGTCCGGGCAAAACCAATTTGCTGTTTTAAATATTTATTTGGCGTCTTTGATTGGTTTAGCGGTAACTGCTGCTATGGTGATTATTACTGAATATTATACTGCTACAAAATATAAACCGGTTAAAGATATTGCCAAGGCGTCTGAATCCGGTCATGGTACTAATATTATTGCTGGCTTAGCTGTTTCTATGAAATCTACGGCTTTACCAGTTTTGGTAATTTGTGCCGGTATTTTAGGGGCTTATTGGTTGGCAGATCTTTATGGTGTAGCAGTTGCAGCTATGGCTATGTTATCTATGGCTGGTATTATCGTGGCAATTGATTCTTATGGCCCGATCACCGATAATGCTGGTGGTATTGCTGAAATGGCTGAACTGCCCGAAGAAGTGCGTAATATTACGGATCCTTTGGATGCGGTTGGTAATACAACTAAAGCTGTAACTAAAGGCTATGCCATTGCTTCAGCTGCATTGGCAGCTTTGGTTTTATTCGCTGATTATACTCATGCAATTGGCGAAGATGTCATTTTTAGAATCAGTGATCCAAAAGTTTTAATCGGGTTGTTTATCGGCGGATTATTGCCTTATTATTTTGCGGCTTTATCTATGCAATCGGTTGGCAAAGCGGCTGGTTCGGTTGTAACTGAAGTCAGAAAACAATTTAGAGATAAGCCCGGTATTATGCAAGGTACGGAAAAGCCTGATTATGGCAAGACAGTTGATTTGGTTACCAAAGCAGCTATCAAAGAAATGATTGTACCGGCTTTGATTCCTGTTTTAGTGCCTATTTTGATCGGTTTTATTTTAGGTATTCACGCTTTAGGCGGGTTATTAGTTGGTTCAATTATTACCGGCATATTTGTTGCTATTTCTATGACTTCTGGCGGTGGTGCTTGGGATAATGCCAAAAAATATATTGAAGAAGGCAATTATGGTGGGAAAGGTTCTGAAGCTCATAAGGCTGCTGTAACAGGTGATACGGTTGGCGATCCATACAAAGATACTGCTGGTCCGGCCATTAATCCGATGATAAAAATTTTGAATATTGTTGCGCTTCTTATCGTTGGATTGCTTTTATTATAATGATTTTCCCTTAGAATGCGATAGGGCTGATTATCAGCAACGCCGTATTTGGTTTGAGATCAAAACAATGTGTATAAGGCGAGTGGAAATGCGTTTTCAAAATGGTAAAATTGATGGCGCTGATTTAAAATATGAAGGCTCTGACCAGTTAATTATTGATTGGGTTCTCTTTTCTGGATATCTCAGTCAAATGAA
The DNA here is from genome assembly GCA_014729025.1 of Candidatus Buchananbacteria bacterium. Taxonomy (GTDB): domain Bacteria; phylum Patescibacteriota; class Patescibacteriia; order CAIXNZ01; family CAIXNZ01; genus WJKP01. Next base: position 11,204 of record WJKP01000019.1, on the reverse strand, counting down.
TGTTAATTTTTTCTAAAGCTATATTATAAACCCGAACAAATTGTTCGGGTTTTATTGACAAAAATTTATATTTTGTTAAGCTGAAATAATTATTAGAAAAAAGGAGGTTTAATGTCAGTACATTGGACGTATAGAATAAGAAAAGCTATTGTTATTGCTTCTAACTCACATGAGGGCCAACGTCGTAAAGAAGCTAATATACCTTATAATGCTCATTTATGGGGTGTTTGTATGCAGCTTAGTTTGATTGATGCAGAAGACGACGTGATTATAGCCGGTATTTGTCATGATCTTTTAGAAGATACTCCAATGCAACCGGAAATTCTTGGCTGGCTTTTTGGCGATGAAGTTTTGCGGATTGTTCAGACAGTAACTGAACCTGATAAAGAGCTTCCCTGGGAAGAACGTAAACAAACAGTCTTAAAGCGGATTGGTCCAGCTGATATGAAAGTCAAACTGGTTAAATGCGCTGACAAGCTTGATAATTTACAATCAATCGCCCAGGCTTTGGAAGCTGAAGGGTATAGGCCGGGAGAGAGTAATTCTCAGGCCAAGATCTGGCAGCAATTTTCCCGTGGTTATGAAGGTCAAAAATGGTTTAATCAGTCAGTGCTTAAAGCGCTTTTTGAAAATGTTACTGTTGAAGAACTCTCAAGGATTTTTGGTAAGTATTTACGTTTAGTTGAACAGGTTTTTGATGAAAAAGTAACTATTGATGAAAAAACGCGCGCCCATCTTGCTAAAGATAAAGACTCCCAGTATTAATTACTGGGAGTTTTTATTGACAATTAGTTATTATATCGTTAAGGTATAATAATTATTATAAAAATAAGGAGGTTTTAAATGATAGTAATTATGGTTTATGGTTTTCCGCAAGGTGTTAAATCCGAAAATATTCTATCTTTTAAGCAAAAATTAAAACAAAGCGCCAGTCAAATTGAGGAATTTGGTTTAAAATCAGAAAAAGTTTCAGTTTTTTTACCTAAAGAGCAAACCGGCCAAAAAATAATTATTATTCCTGAATCAGGTTGGCCAGAGACACCCGAGCTGATAATTTTTGTAAAAGGTTTAGTTTTAAAACCAATCAAAACAAGACAGATTAAACAAAAACTGGCTAAAAATTTAGTTGAAGCAAGTAAAGAATTTTTTCCGGGAAGTTTTATTGGTTGTTTTATTGAATGGTTTGAACCGGTGGTCGAATTTTTTGAAGAATAATAAAAACGGGCAATTGCCCGTTTTTTTTTATTAAGTTTGTCCCACCATATCTTCAGCATCTGCAAGTTTAACTGATAATAATTTAGAAATACCATCAGCTCCCATAGTAATGCCATATAAAACATGGGCATAATGCATGGTTACCCGGTTATGAGTAATTACGACAAATTGGGTTTTTTTAGCCAATTCTTCTAAAATATGATTAAATCTTTCTGAATTAGCTTCATCTAAAGCCGCATCAACTTCATCCAAAACAATGAAAGGCGCCGGATTATTGTAAATAATGGCGCAAATTAAAGCAATTGCCGTTAAAGCCCTTTCTCCGCCTGACAGCATATTAATTGATTTTATTTTTTTACCTGGGGGTGTAGCTTTTATTTCAATTCCGGCATAAGAATCTTTTTCTTTTTGTTTGATTTTTTTAGCAAATTTATCAGCTTGAGCCAAAACGCCTTTTTCTATTTCTTCATCCTCCGAAGCTTCAGCAGCGGAGGATTCTTCTTTTTTTACTTCATTGGCACTGACTTTAATTAATTCGGCTTGGCCGCCGTTAAATAATATTTTAAAATATTTTTGAAATTCTTTATTTATTTCTTTAAAAGCTTGATCAAATTGTTCTTTGATTGTTTTATCAAGTTCTTCAATAACTTTTTCCAATGATTTGATTGCTTCTTCAAGGTCTTGTGATTGTTCTGATAAAAAATCATGACGTTTTTTTATTTCCTGATATTCGTCTTGAGTTTCTTCATCAATCCCGCCAATAATTTCGATCTGCCTTTTTAATTGTTCTATTTTTTGATAAGTCGTTTCCTCATCAATTTGTTGTTTTAATTGATGATTTTTTATTGTATCTAAATCAATTTGGTTATGTTTGATCTCGGTTTCCAAATCTTCTTGTTTAGTATTATATTTAGCTAATTCAATATTAAATTGATTAATCTCCTGGCTGTATTGATTGATTTGTTGTTGTTTTTCCTGTGCCTCTTTTTGTAAATTAATTAAGCTTTCTTTTTTGTTTTGTTCTTCAAGATTAAATTCTTTGATTTTATCAGATTGTTTTTGAATTTTTTTATCCAAAGCTTCCAACTTATTGTTTATTTCTTGCAAATCGCTCTTGATTTTAGTATTTAATTCTTTTTTATTTTTGGGCTCTATTTGATTAAGTTCGATTTCTTTATTAAGTTTAGTTTGTTCTTGAGTTAGTTTGGTAATTTCTTGTTTTAAAGAATCTATTTTTTCTTGCTTAATGCTTAAAGTCAGATTAATTTGATTAATTTCCAGGCTTAATTCATTTTTTTCCTGACTTAAATCTTCCAATTGATTTTGGAGGTCAAATAAATTATTAGAATCTTGTTTTTGGCTGGTTTTTAGTTTTTCTAAATATAAGGATAATTTTTGAGAAATATCTCGCGCTTGATTTTTAATAGTTTCCAGGTCTTCAATTTTTTCAGCTTTTAATAATTGATTGACCAATTCCTGCTGTTGATTGAAAATAGTTTCTAATTCTTTTTCCTGTTCAAATGGTAAGGGGCTGGTTTTTTGCAATTTATTTAATTCTTCTTTAACATTGGTTAATCTCTGTTCTAGTGACTCGAGGTTTTGTTGTTTTGTTTTTAGTTTGGTTTCTTCTTGTTTTATGATGTTATTAGTTGCGTTAATTTGTTCTTTTAAATCCTTAATTTGTTTATTAATTTCTTCAGCTCGATTATTTAACCAGATCAGATTACCTTGACCTTGCTTGGTGTATTCCATATCAAGCTTAGCTTTTAAAATTGCTTGTTCGCGTAATAAATTGTTTTTTTGTTCAATTAATTCATTATATTCGGTTTGAATTTTATTAAATTGACTTTGTCTGGAACTTTCTATGGCCAATTCATTTATTTTGCTTTGTATTTGATTAATTTCTTGGTTTAATTTTTTATAAGATTTTTCGGAAACATTTTTTTGTTTATTTATTTTTTGTAATCTTTCAGCTGAATTTTGCCAGATTTGTGCATAATAATCAGTTTGTAATTCTTTTAATTCTTTTTCAATTTCTCCTCTTTTTTCCAATTTTTTAACCTGTCGGGTCAATGATTTTAAGCGTGGCTCTATTTCTTGTAAAGTTAATTCTGTTTGAGCAAGATTTTCTCTGGTCGCTTTAAATTTATTTAAAGCTTGTTCACGTTTAATTTGAAATTGTTTGACGCCGACAGCTTCGTCAAAGAGTTCTTTTCTTTCAGCCAAAGAAGCTGATAAAACAGAGTCAGCCATGCCCTGACCAATAATTGAATAAGTCCGTTGGCCAAAATTGGCTTTAGCCAAAAGCATTTGAATATCAGTCAAGCGGGCTTTGTTTTTATTAATAAAATATTCGCCTTCACCGGATTGATAAACTCTTCTGGTAATAATCAATTCAGAATAGTCTATGTCAGCTTGTTTATCTTGATTATTCAAATATAAAGAAACCTCGGCATAACCGAGCCGAGCCTTTTTGTCAGAACCGGAAAAAATTACGTCTTGACTTTTCTTACCTCGTAAAGTCTTGATGCTTTGTTCACCCAAAACCCAGCGGATTGCATCAGCCACATTTGATTTGCCAGAGCCGTTAGGTCCGACAATACCGGTAATGCTGTAAGAGTTTTTTACTTTTTCCGGAAATTCCAAAACCGTCTTTTGGGCAAAAGATTTAAAACCGTGAATTTCTAATTTTTCCAAAAACATAATTTTAGGAATTTATAACTTATATACAAATAACTACAAATTTGTATAATTTGTAGCAGATTTGCATATTCGTATCAATTTTAATTATATAATATTTTAGCTTGGCCGACAACTGCTTGACTTTTTTAAGATTATGTATAAAATATATAAAAAGTTCATTCAATCAAGGAGGGGAATTATGAAAGATCAAAAAATAACTTACATGACTGTTTGTTTAATTGACGGTTTATGGCAAGTGGTTGTTTCTTCTAATAAAGAAGATAGAGATGCTGTTTTAAAAAAACACAAAGAATCTGTACCCGTTCGTTTTAATGTCGGTACTATCGGTGGTAATTCGGCTCATGAAATTTTAGAAGAAGCTGAAAAAGCCGCAAAAAATGCCGGAGCGAGGGTTACTTTAATGAAGCCGGGCAAAGACTTGCCCAATGAGGCTATTATGGTTTATTATGGTTGTTTGCCCGGTTAAAATTATGGGGCCGTACTTTTAGAGAACCAATCCCCCTGCTTAAACAACTTGATTGGGTTCTCCTGCCCCGCCCCAAATTAGCCGCCTTAACTTATGGTTTAGGCGGTTTTCTTTTTTTTTATTTTTATGGCAAACTTTATATATAATGAAACAGCAATAAATGAAATTTAAAATTAAAACTTCATACAAGCCTACAGGAGATCAGCCCAAAGCCATTAAAAAATTAAGTGATGGCTATTTTAAGTATGCTCAACAAACACTTTTAGGGGTGACTGGTTCGGGAAAGACTTTTACCATGGCTAATTTGATTGAAAATGTGCAAAAACCGACTTTGGTTTTGGCTCATAATAAAACTTTGGCGGGCCAGCTTTATGAAGAATTTGCGACTTTTTTTCCGGAAAATAAAGTTTGTTATTTTATTTCTTATTACGATTATTACCAGCCGGAATCATATTTGCCTTCAACCGATACTTATATTGAAAAAGATACCAAAATTAATCAAAGGATCGAACAATATCGTCATGAAACCGCTGCTTCAGTTGTTTCACGTAATGATGTAATTGTGGTTGCTTCTGTTTCTTGTATTTATGGATTAGGTGATCCGCAGGAATACTCTCATGGTATTTTCAATATTAAAACCGGCCAAGTAATCAGCCGTGATAAATTAATTAAAGAATTGATTAATATCCAGTTTGAACGTAATGATACTGAGTTGTTGGCCGGCCGTTTCAGAGTACGTGGCAATATTATTGATTTGATGCAAGGTTGGGGAGCCAATATTTATCGTCTTAGTTTTAGAGGTGATCAGATTGAATCAATTCAGGAGATTGAACAGCAAAATATGAAAATTTTAGATCAATATAAAGAATTAATGATTTTTCCGGCTTCGCCATTTGTAACCAGTCAAGGCAGTATTGATCGTGCTTTGGTATCAATTCAGCAGGAATTAAAAGATGTTTTGCCTTCCTTACCCGCGCTGGAAGCTCATCGTTTGGAAAAACGAACCAAATATGATTTGGAAATGATTCGTGAATTAGGTTATTGCAAGGGCATTGAAAATTATTCCCGGCATTTTGACGGCCGGTCGCCGGGTAAACCGCCTAATACTTTATTGGATTTTTTCCCGGACGATTTTTTAATGATTATTGATGAATCGCATCAAACTTTACCGCAAGTACGCGGGATGTATGAAGGTGATCGTTCGCGTAAACAAAATTTAATTGAAAACGGTTTTCGTTTACCGTCAGCTTATGATAACCGGCCTTTAAAATTTAATGAGTTTGAAAAATATTTGAACCATGTTATTTATACATCTGCGACGCCTAGTGATTATGAACGTAAACATTCCGGTCAAATAGTGGAACAAATTATTCGGCCGACCGGTTTGGTTGATCCGGCAATCTTTGTGCGGCCGATTGCCGGCCAGCTGGATGATTTGATTGCGGAAATTCAAAAAACAAAAGAGCAAAGTGACCGGACTTTAGTAACGACCTTGACCAAACAAATGGCCGAAGATTTAACCGATTATTTATTACAGAGAAAAATTAAAGTAACTTACCTACATTCGGAAATCGATACTTTAGAACGGACTGAGATAATTCATGATTTGCGTCGGGGTAAATACGATGTTTTGGTCGGCATTAATTTATTGAGGGAAGGCTTGGATATCCCGGAAGTCGGTTTAATTGGTATTTTGGATGCTGATAAAGAATCTTTTTTACGTGATGCCCGTAGTTTAATCCAAACGATTGGCCGGGCAGCTCGCAATGTTAATGGCCGCGTAATTATGTATGCTGATAAAATAACCGGTTCCATGAAAGAAGCGATTAATGAAACAGAGCGTCGTCGTGAAAAACAACTTGAATATAATAAGAAGAATAAAATTACTCCCCAGTCTATTATTAAAAAAATTAAAGAAAAACCCTCAGTACTTAAACAAGAAATTAAAAAGTTTGATCTAAAAAAAGTTGATTCGGCTGAAGATTTAATAATTGAACTGGAAACTCAAATGAAAATAGCAGCCGAGCAGCTTGATTTCGAAAAAGCCATTGAAATTAGGGATGAGTTGAGGAGATTGAAAAGTTAAAAGCCAAGGTAATTGACAAGATAATATTTCTATGCCTTGATAGCTAATCAAGGCGGGACTGCTCTTTCAGTGTCTTCTTATAAGACTAAGGATGTAGTGTCTCGCCTTTTTTTCTTTTTATAATTATTGACAAAAATATTTTTTTTTGTTAACTTATAATATTCTTTGTTCTTTTTTTATAGTAATTTTAGATATATGGTATAAAGTTTCGAATAATTACGAGCTAATCATGAGCTGATCAAAAGGAGGAAAATTATGGCTAGAATATTTGGAATTCGTCATCGGATCAAACAAACAAAGGAAGGCAAGGCAAAGCCAACCCAGGTCGCTGTTTATAGCAACGGTAATGTCCAGGCCTATAATCTGGCTGATGAGACAGCTGAACTGGACTGGATCAAGGGCAAGACGCCGATCAAATGGCGTGAAGCCAAACAGGAGGAGGATTTGGATCAGTATCCAGTTCATCACCTTAAAGTCAGTAAAACCAAAACCAAGGTTCCAGCCGAGTATGACGGTTTGCAGCCTGGTGATCAAGTGGTTATGGTTTTGGGTGGATCTGGAGATTATTTGGCATTTGCCATTTCAGTGCGAGCTGAAGAACTGCCAGCTGCCATTCATCGCGTGCCGCCTGCGATTCTCAAGGATTTTCGCGGTGAAGACAAGGAAGACGACAGCAAGAACCTGATCAGGCTGTGGCAGGAAAAGCCGCAGGTTTTTCAGGCCGTGGCCAGCCATGAACGCGATTTTATCAGGCTCAGGATTTTGTATCAGGGGCTGGTGGAAGCGCGCAATGCCCGCATAGCCTGCGGCCAAAGGATTGACCAGCATACCATTGGTTTGACCTTTTGCCGTGAAGACGGTTTTTTCCCTCAGGGAGAAGTCAAAAAAGCGGCTGAAGAAGCCAAGGCTAATGATGCGGTGTACCAGTCTTTGTTCAAGGAAGAAAAACGTCGAGCTAAAGAAATGGAAAAGCATTTGGAGACCATGGCCGTCTACACTCAGGTCTTTAAGCCAATTCATGGCTGCGGTCCTAAGATTGCTGCCAGGCTGCTGGTGGCAATTGGCGATATCAACCGCTTCCCGACTGATGCCAAACTTAAAGCTTTTTGCGGGGTGCATGTTACTCCGGAAGGCAAGTTTGTCAGGCGGCGCAGCGGCCAGGTTGCCAATTGGTCAGGCGAAGCCAGACAGGCTCTTTACCTGATCGTGGATCAGTTTATCCGCCGGCCCGAGTCCGACTGGGGCAATCGTTTTGTTCAGGTCAAAACAGGCCTGCGCGAAAAACATCCCAACGTGATCTGCAAGACCTGCTCCAAAGACGGGCCGGAAGTGGTCTGGTCTGATGTCTGCGCCAAGAAAAAACACAAAAGGGCGTACAACGACGGCCATATTCACAACATGGCTGTCTGGCATACTGCCAACAAGTTTGTGCGCTGGATCTACTTCCGGTGGACCAATTTGGAAAATCAGGGCAGGCAGCAAGCCGCCTAAGCTAAGCATGAGACTGATAAGTTTGTGTCTTTTTTAAGACTATAACGTCGATGTCTCAATGCTTAACCAGCCTTTTGTAAAAGAGGCTGGTTTTTTTATTTGAATTCCTTGACAGTGTTTTTAAAATTTGTTAATTTATCTAATCAAGGTGAAACTGCTCGAAGGCTGTCTTTTATAAGACTAAGGGAGACGTGTTTCACCTTTTTTTATAAAAAAAGAAAAAAAGGAGCTCGGAAAAGGAAGCTCCTTGTTTTTTTGAAAAACACAATTAATTGGCCATGGTCTTGAGAAAATCTTTGCCCGTTGCCTTGAATGTTTCTTTATCCATGATTTCTTCGGGTTTGATCCCAAAGCGTTCACGACACATTTGTTCGGCCTGAACCGAGTTAATGGCCAGGATCGGGCAGTATTTTGCCCGGCCATTTCGGTAAAAGACATAATATATTTTCCGTTCTATTGGAAATTTTCTCCGGTAGTCTTTTTCCGAAAATATCTGTATGGTGTCAGAATCAGCTTTTTTGTGCGCCAAATGCCTTTCGCATTTTTGCAGTGCATCCTGAGCATTTTGGGCAAGTAGAATTAGATGATGATCGCCTTGATGATTGTCCCAAAACAATACATGAAAGATTTGTTTTTTTTGATGTTTTATTTCTTTTGGAATAGTTTGTGAAATAGCGCTTGTCGCTAAACTCATCATTTTCCCCTCCTTTATAGCAAAAAATACTCTCTTAAAAGCAATAAAGTATTATATCATTTTTTAGTTTAATTGTCAAGATAAGCGTAATAATTTTTATAGATTGACAATTTGATTTTATTAATATATAATGGATATGATAATTTAATATTTTTCTAGACAGGGTTATGATTGAAAAACCCGGTCTTTTTCCATTTATGCCAAAAAATAATACTAAAAATCAGGAATACATCCAAATCAAAGGCGCTCGAGAGCATAACTTGCAAAATATAGATCTTAATTTACCGATTAATGATTTTATTGTGATTACCGGTGTTTCCGGTTCAGGCAAATCATCTTTAGCTTTTGATACTTTATATGCCGAGGGGCAGCGTCGTTATGTGGAAAGCTTGTCATCTTATGCCAGGCAGTTTTTGGGTATTATGAATAAACCTCATGTTGATTCAATTAAAGGTTTATCTCCGGCTATTTCTATTGAGCAAAAATCAACTTCCCGTAATCCACGTTCAACAGTGGGAACTGTAACAGAGATTTATGATTATTTAAGGTTATTATTTGCCCGGGTTGGCCAGCCGCATTGTCCTAAATGCGGAGCTGAAATTTCTGCGCAGGATGTGCAGACCATTTTTGACCGGGTTTATAAAGAAGCGCAAGGTAAACAGATTGAAATTTTGTCTTCTATTATTCGCGGTAAAAAAGGTACTTATGAAAAATTATTTGATAATTTATTTAAACAGGGGTATGCCAAGGTTCGGGTTGATAATAAATTATATAATTTGCCTGCTGACATTAAATTAGCTAAATATGAAAAACATGAGATTGAAGTTATTGTTGATGAGTTAAAAGTTAACCAGGAGAATAAATCGCGTTTATTTGATTCTTTGGAAACTGCCATGGATATTTCTCAGGAAGGTATTATTATGATTAAAATTAATGCTAGCCCCTCCTCGGCTAAAACTTCGGGGGGCAGAGAAGAATTATATAATACCAAATTAGCTTGTGCTAAATGCGGGATTAATTTTGAAGAAATACAGCCCAGGTTATTTTCTTTTAATTCACCTTATGGCGCTTGTCCGGAATGTCATGGTTTGGGTCATATTGATGAATTTGCTGAGGATTTGATTATCCCTAATAAAGAATTATCAATTATGGAAGGTGCTATTTTACCTTGGAAAACTCAAATTCACGGTTATATGGGGCAGCAATTACAGGCTTTGGCTGATAAATATAATTTTGATTTATATACACCGATTAAGGATTTACCGCAAAAAGTTTTGGATATTATTTTATATGGTTCTGATAAAAAAATTGATTTTAAATTTCAATCCAAATCAAAAGGCTCTGAATATAAATGGCAAGGTTATTTTGAAGGCGTGATACCTCAATTGGAAAGATTATATAAGCAAACCGAATCAGAGTATCGGCGGAATGATATGGCTAAATATATGCGTGCTAATCCTTGTCCTGTTTGCCAAGGCCAGAGATTAAAACCAGAGAGTCTGGCAGTGACAATTGCCGGATTTAATATTATTGAAGTAACTGATTTAAATATTAAAGATTGTTTAAGTTTTATTAGTGATTTAAAATTATCAGATACTCAGGCGAAGATTGCCGAGCAAATTACTAAAGAATTAACCAGTCGTTTGAATTTTTTAATCAATGTTGGACTTGATTATTTAACTTTAAGCCGTTCAGCTGGTACTTTATCCGGCGGTGAAGCGCAAAGAATCCGTTTGGCTACGCAAATCGGATCTGAATTGCGCGGTGTTTTATATATTTTGGATGAACCGTCAATTGGTTTGCATCAGCGTGATAATAAAAAATTAATTGAAACATTAAAATATTTGCGTGATTTAGGTAATACTATTATTGTGGTTGAACATGATCAGGAAACAATGGAATCTTGTGATTATCTTGTTGATTTGGGTCCAGGCGCAGGGATTCATGGTGGTAAAGTGGTGGCTAGCGGTACGGTTGATCAAGTGCGTAAAACAAAAGGTTCTTTGACTGCTCAATATTTAAACGGCAACAAAAAAATTGAAGTGCCCCCAAAACGGCGAGAATGGTCTGATTATTTGGAAATTTTCGGGGCTAAAGAACATAATTTAAAACAAATCAGAGTAAAATTCCCTTTGCATGTTTTAACTTGCGTAACCGGTGTTTCAGGTTCAGGCAAATCGACTTTAATTAATGAAACTTTGTATAAAGAATTGGCCAGACGATTATATAAATCAAAAGAATTATCAGGTAAACATGAAAAATTAACCAATGTCGGTTATATTGATAAAGCCGTAATTATTAACCAATCACCAATCGGTCGGACACCCCGTTCCAATCCGGCCACTTATACCAAAGTATTTGGTGATATCCGTGATTTATTTGTTCAAACTCCGGAAGCCAAAGTACGCGGTTATAAACCGGGCCGGTTCAGTTTTAATGTGCGAGGCGGGCGTTGTGAACATTGTGAAGGTGATGGTGTGATTAAAATTGAAATGCATTTTTTACCGGATGTTTATGTTGAATGTGAAAAATGTAAAGGTAAGCGCTAT
>WJKP01000018.1 GCA_014729025.1 Candidatus Buchananbacteria bacterium | reverse complement strand
GTTTGTATTTATCTACTTGTCGGTACCACTTAAATCGTTCTTCTCTATCATATTTTGTCTTGTTCATATACTTAAATTTAATAGTTAACATGTGTTACCCTTAAGTATACTCTTTGTAACCCCATGGTGTTAACTGTACATTACATTGACAAATACTTGAAAATTTGCTAAACTGTTTAAATAATTCAAAAAGGAGGGTGAAAATGGCTCAAAAGAAAAAATGGCTACCGCGACAGCAAAGCGACAAATTGGGGCGCAAAAGCCGCCAAATCATCTTGTCTAAAAAGGACAAAGCCCAGTCCAAGCGTGATAAGGGCAAACACCGGCGCGAGTACATGAAAAATCATGATAGCGCCGGTTTTTTAATTATAAAACCCCGGATATGTTAACCGAGGTTATTGTTTTAAATCTTGTTCCAGCAAGTCCAAAGATCACCTTTGCCTTGCCGGATTTTATTGGCTGTCCATTTGGTAGCAAATTCAATGTCCTGAGCTTGTTTTTTATTAACATCAGGATGCCACTTCAAATAAATTTGATACAAGCCATAACTATTGCCATTATCTCCGACGGCCTCGGGGTTCAAGCTGCTTTCACAGTGCGCCAGCTGAATCAATGTCTTGCCAAGCTCTGGCTCAATCTCGTAAATACGAAATTGAATAGACTGGCGATGAGCATAAATAACCTGGTTATTATTTTGAATTTTACTTACAGGCCGTGGCTTCTTAATTTTCACTATTTTAATCTGAGAATAGGGAACCAAGCCGTTTTCTGTTTGAACTAAAAGTTCAAAACTATTATCCTGGACATGGGCTTCGGCTATTAACTGAATTTTAATCAAGTGAACCAGAAAAATAATCGCCACGACCATAACCGCTTCCACAATTAACCACTTTTTCATATTTACCTCCTTTGAGCTTGAGCATTCTCCAAATTTAACAATTAGTCAGTATAGCATATTTTTAACTTAAAGTCAATAATAAAAAATCCCCGCCATTACTAACGGGGATTTGCTTTTACTATTTAGAAAAATAAATGAACTCTGGTGAAAAACTCTGTGCCCGGCTGATCCTCAAAATTTCGGTAATGCCAAGCTAGATCAACACCCCAGTGATTGCTGCGAAAAAGAATATTGGGGCCACCACCGTGACTAAAATCTTCTGACCGGGCAAAACGCCCCCAAGACTCCTCTTCAAAACCGACATGCAGCCAGGGTTTTACCTTGTACTGCGCTTGAACAAACCAGTAACTGGCATCTACGCCGGCTGTGTATTCGTAATCAGCCCAAGTGTAGAATTTATCCTGTCCAGCTTCAAGCCGCAATGAATAAATCATTTCATTAGCCGTGTAATCGTAGCCAATCGCCGGCTCGAGATTAAGCCAATCATTGACCTGATAACCGAGCCCCAAATAGCCCAGAGGGGCAATGTCGTTAACCAGATTGCCTGCCGGGATAAAGTGAGCTCGAAGATCAATTCCTTCTTGGACATTGATATGCCCGTGAACCAGCAGTCTCAGCCGCGCTGGACGAGTCTCTGCCTTAGCCGAAGTTGCCATGATCATAACAACCGCCATTACCGCCAAAATCATTTTCTTCATTTTTTCTCCTTTTTGTTGTTTTTATACTTTAAACTTTCAAAAACGTTTCCCACTTCAGCCTATTAATTACTTAATAGACTGGAGTTGAAGGGGATCAAAGATCCCCGATTTTAATGCGGTTCAGTTACGAACAGACATTTGGCGATAGTTTCGCATGGGCCAGATAAGAAATATTATCTCGTCCGGCAACTCAGTCCATTCAGCAGAAAATTTATTCGGCTGCTGTTCATCAGCGTGTAATGAATTGGGATTATACCTCTTATTAGGTATTGCCGAGCGAGAACAAACATAGATTATACCCTTATTGGCTTTAACTACTGTGCCCAGTCTGGGCCGAGAAAGAGTTATCCCTGCCTGCCAAATATCATACCAGTTCCTAAAACTGTACCAGCCCAAAGGTATTACCTCCTCCTTGTCAGTAAAAACCTTGCTTGGCCTATTTACCCAAAACTCTACTGAAATACCCTTTGGCAACATTTCACTCAAATTCCCTAAAATTTCCATTATTTTTCTCCTTTCTTTTGGTTCAAGGCTCAAAAACCCTGTTTCAGCTTGATGTCACAGCATATCATATTTAATACGAGTGGCCAATATGACCCTATGGTGGTATTTACCACCTTGACATATAAAAAACTATAACTTATAATAAAAGCATATGAGTATAGAAGTTTTGCAACAATTAGGTCTTTCTCCCAACGAAGCCAAAATATATGAAGCTTTGCTTGAATTAAAAGAGGCTGGAGTAGGAGAAATATCATCACAAGCTGAAATTCATCGCCGCAATGTTTATGATGCAATTAATCGTTTAATTGACAAAGGTTTGATTTTCCCGATTTTAACTAAAGGTGAGAACCTCTATTCACCGGTTGACCCTGATAAACTTTTGGAATTGGTCAAAGAAAAAGAAACTATTTTAAATAAAGCCTTACCTGAGTTAAGGCATAAATATGAACAAAGAGTGGGCCCGCAAGAGGCTTATATTTATCGAGGTATTGAGGGTTTTAAAAATTATATGAGAGATTTATTAAGAGTAGGTGAGGCTGGCTACTTTATTGGCGCCAAACTGGGCTGGTTTGATCCCAGATTAAAAGCTTTTCGGGAACAATTTTTTAAAGAAGTTAAACGTAAAAAAATTAAGTTTTATCATATTTTTGATTATGAAGTAAAAGAAAAACATGCCGAGGAAATAAAAAAACTGCAGGAAAACTACAGATTTTTACCTAAAAAATATTCAACCAATTCCGGTGTGGATATTTTTGGTGATTATGTGGTGACTTTTACAGGTTTGCATTTTAAAAGAATTGATGATAACGGGACATTATTTGTTTTACGAGACAGGCAATTAGCCGAAAGTTATAAAACCTGGTTTCAATTCATGTATGATATGTGTAAAAAATAAAAGTCACTGAAACGCACTAACTTAAAAATAAAAAATCCCCGCCTTACAGCGGGAACTTTTTTATTATAATCAATTTCCTATTACTAATTCCTAATGCCGGGAGTCTAATTCCTATTCTCCCACTACCGCCCAAACCTGTTTCTTTATTCTATTAATCAATTTTGGATTTTCTTTTAAATAAGTCTTGGCATTTTCACGGCCAACACCTAATTTTATTTCACCTTCTTTAGCATCTTCATAAGTATATGAATTACCTGCTTTTTTAATAATACCCAATTCAACACCTTTATCCAAAACATCACCAGAAATGGAAATGCCTTCATTATACATAATATCAAATTCACAGTTTTGAAAAGGCGCAGCTACTTTGTTTTTGACTATTTTAGCTTTAACCCGATTACCAATAAATTTATCACCTTGTTTAATCTGAGCTGCACGACGAACTTCAATTCTGACCGAAGAATAAAATTTTAAAGCATTACCACCAGTTGTTGTTTCCGGATTCCCAAAAAAGACACCGATTTTATGTCTAGTTTGATTGATAAAAATTAAAATAGTATTTGATTTGGAAATTATACCGGCAAGTTTACGTAACGCTTGTGACATTAAACGAGCCTGCAAAGCCATATGCTGGTCGCCCATTTCACCTTCAATTTCAGCTTTTGGCACTAAAGCAGCGACTGAATCAACCACAATCACGTCAACTCCATTTGAACGAATCAAAGTTTCTACAATTTCCAACGCTTGTTCACCAGTATCAGGCTGAGAAATAAAAAGATCACTAACACTAACTCCAATTTTTTTGGCATATTCAGGATCCAAGGCATGTTCTGCGTCCACAAAAGCCGCCATACCACTTTGTTTTTGAACCTCAGCTACAATATGCTGGGCTAAAGTTGTTTTACCAGAAGCTTCCGGCCCAAATATTTCAATTATTCTGCCACGAGGTACGCCACCAACACCCAAGGCAATATCAAGTGAAAGACAGCCAGTACTGATTGCATCAACCTGCATAGTTTTTGCTTCACCAAATTTCATAATAGCGCCTTCGCCAAATCTTTCTTTTATTTGTGAAATTGCGATTTCAGCTGCTTTTTGTTTTTCTTTATTATCCCCCTGATCAGCTTTTTTCGACATATAAATTAAATTAATAATTAATTATTAACTAAAACTTGTCTAAAAATAGTATTTGGTCGGCTATGTTTCTTTACAGCTGATATTTTAATGTAATTTATACCTTTTTGCAAATCAATCGTTGTTTTAAACAAGCCTTGCGAATCTAAAAAAATTTCTTTTTCATTAATAAAAACTCTGGCTTCTTCTTCAGTCTGTCCTTTAATTTCAATAAAATTTTCCGAAATTTTAGCATCATTAGCTGGATTATAAATTACCAATTCTGGTGGGCTAAATATTTTGTTTACCTGAAACCCTAAATATGTGCCTAACGCTAAAATTATTATAACAACCAAGCCGATTCTAACCATTTTAGGTGTTAAATAAATACGTAATTTTTTTTCTTTCGGCTTTTTTTTATTAATATAAGACTGAATTTTGCCTTGTTCATATAGATTTAATAATTTATTATAATCCAATGATAAATATTTAGCGTAAGCTTTTATTAAATGTTTGGCATATAAATCATCAGGCAAACTTGAATAATCGTCATTTTCCAAAGCCTTAATCATTTTATGACTTATTTTTGTTTCTTTTTCAATCTGTTCAATTGTTAAATCTTCAACCTGCCGATATCTTTGAAAAACTTGCCCCAAAGTCTCTTTTTTCATATTACTAATTACTAATTACTAATTACTAATACCTACTTTTACCAATCTTCCCAATTATTGGTATTATTTTTTTTATTATCTTCTTCATTATCTTCTTCAGCAACACCTTCTTCTGGTAATTCTTCTTGATCTTCATCTGCTTCTTTTTCTTCTTCAATTGCTGATTCTTCTACCTCACTGTTTTCTTCTGATTCTTCAAAATCTAAATCTTCTTGTGACACAGGCTGCATGTCCGGCCCCTCATAATCAGGTTCTGTCTCAACTTCTTTTTCAGTAATTAAAATTTCACGAGGTTTAGCGCCATCAGCCGGCCCCACCACACCAGCTTCTTCTAATAAATCCATTAAACGTGCCGCCCTGGAATAACCTATTTTTAAACGTCTTTGTAAATAAGAAGTAGAAGCCTTACCAGCTTGCAATATTAATTCCTTGGCTTCTTCAAATAATTCATCGCCTTCATCAGAATCTGAAAAATTAATTGTGCCGTCACCATTTAATTTTGTTTGTTTTTCCACTACACCTGTTTCATAATCAGGTTTTTCACCACTTTGTTTTAAATAATCAACAACTCTTTTAACTTCGGCGTCAGTAACAAACGCGCCTTGTAATCGTTTTGGTTTTGGCAATTCAGCTGTAGTATAAAGCATATCACCACGACCAATTAATTTTTCTGCGCCAGCATAATCCAAAATTGTGCGAGAATCAGTAATTGATGCTACGGCAAAAGCAATTCTAGCCGGCACATTAGCTTTAATCAAACCTGTGATTACTTCCACTGATGGTCTTTGAGTCGCTAAAACCAAATGAATCCCGACAGCTCTGGCCATTTGAGCTAAACGAATAATTAAAGACTCGACTTCATTACCCATGCTAGACATTAAATCAGCCATTTCATCTACAACAAAAACAATGTAAGGAATTTTTTCTTCGGCTATTTTATTGTAATCTTCAATATTGCGTTTAGCAAATTTTTCCAAAAACTGATAACGTCGATCCATTTCAGCCAAAGTCCATTTTAAAGCATTAACTGTTTTCTTTAAATCAGTAATAACCGGTGTTAACAAATGGGGAATATCATTATAAGCCGGCATTTCTACTCTTTTGGGATCAACCATGATGAATTTTAAAGTATCTGGGCCGTTTTGATACAGCAAGCTGACAATAATTGAATGCAAACAAACAGACTTTCCAGAGCCGGTCTGCCCAGCAACCAAAAGATGAGGCATTTTAGCCAAATCATCAACCCAAGTCTTACCGGAAACATCCCGACCAATTGCTAAATTTAAATTTGATTTACGCCCTTTAAATTCAGAGCTTTCCAAAAGTTCTCTTAAACGAACTATTGCCACGGATTGATTAGGAACCTCAATACCAACCAATGATTTCCCGGGAATAGGGGCTTCAAGTCTTAAAGGATGAGCCGCTAAAGCCAAGGCTAAATCATCATTTAAAGCCGTTATCCTAGAAAGTTTAATCCCTTCAGCTGGTTTTAAAGTATATTGAGTCACAGTCGGGCCAACCGCTACATCAGCCATTTCAACCGGAATATTAAAACTCTCTAAAGTTTTTTGGATAACCATTTTATTAGCAGCAATATTACCGGAAGTTGGTTTCCCGGCACGTCCATCAAGTAAATCCATGGGTAAATCTATTTTACGATAAGTTTTTTTAACTTTAGGTTCATCAAGTTTTATGTCATCTTTTTTTAATGCCGATTTATCTTTTTGGGCTAATTGTTTTTTGGCAAAAGCAACTGCTTTAGCTTCTTCATCTTCTGGCTGATCATCTTGTTCAATCTCTGATTCTTCATCTTCATAATCAGCTTGTTCTTCATCATCTTCTTTGGGCTCTCTAACTAATTTTAATTTAATATTATAATAAACTATTGAAAGTTTTTGTAAAAATTTACCTAAAATTCGACCTAAAAGAGTCTTTGATTCTTTTAACCCTTCTATTGAAGTATTAATGATCAGTAATAATCCAATTACAAAAATTGCCAGTAAAACAATTAAAGCGGCCCAAAATCCCATTATATTTTGAAAAGCATAACTTAAAAATAACCCTAAATAACCGCCACCACGACCTTGATCAACAGCTAAAATAGCTTCATTAAAATCAACAAATAAATGTAAAAGCCCGGTTAAACTAAAAATAAATAAAAATAAACCAAAATAATTAACTGGTTTAATTTGAATTTTTTTATTAAGTAAAAAATAACCCCATAAAACCAAGATAAGGGGAAAAAGGATCTTAGCCCAGCCAAAAAATAAAGATAAAACTCGATTAATAAACTGGCCGGCACTGCCAGCTAAATCAAATAAACCTAAAAAACTGATACCCGCGAAAGTAAACAAGATAATTATAAAAATCCAGCGTTTAGTTTCCGGATGTATTTCTATTTTGGGGCTATTTTTAGTTTTTTTCTTCTTTTTCAATTTGGCTAATCTTTTACTTTTAGGAGGCATATTTTTTAAAATTTTTAACTATAAAAACTCTAGCTAAAAGAGCTAAATTCTTTACTAATTATAACCCAATTTTATCACAAAACATTTTGTTTGGCAAAAACAAAAAGAGGCTATTTGCCTCTTTTATTCATTTTCATCAGGTTCATTAGAGCCGGGTTTACCATGAAAATAAAAATGAAAATGGTGTTCAGTCTCATGCTTACTTCCCTTTGGTTCTGGTTGTTTTTTTAAAATTGCACACCAAATACCTTGAAATAACCCTTTAATTAATCTTGTGAATAACCCTATTATAAAACTAGCCAGATCACTTATCATTTTGCCAAAAAATTTTTTACCAGTGATTAAATATAAACAAATTAGCAAAAGAATAATTCCAATAATTAAGCCGGCTAAAGGATCATGAGCGGTTGAATTCATTTTTTAGCCCTCCCTTTTTTTCTTAATCATTCAATTATATAATTTATGTTAAAAAAGATCAAGCTATTGCTAAAATATTAAAATTTTTTTATACTCAAAAAAATGCTTAAAAAGACAAAAGGAGGCAATAATGTGTGAAAAAATTGATCATTGTGTTCATTTGGCTGAATTTTTACAAACACAAAGAATCATTTTACAACGCCATATTGACGAGCATAAATGGTGTAGGCAAATCGCTGATGATCAGAGAGGCAAAGAGGACTTTATTAAAGAATTCGGCTGGTTAATGAGGGAAATTTTTTGTGGTTTTGCCTGTCCAGACCGCCAAAACTGTAAAATAGCAGAAAGGTTCTTGCCACCTGAAACAAAATAAAAACACCTGTTTTACTAAAAATTTTAACAGGTGTTTTATTATAAAAACTTTATACTTTATAAAAAACAGACATGGAGCGGGTGAGCGGAATCGAACCGCCATCCTCAGCTTGGAAGGCTGATATAATAAGCCATTATACGACACCCGCTCTTTACCTGCTTTTTTATGGTCGGGGCGGTGGGACTTGAACCCACGACCTCATGGTCCCAAACCATGCGCGCTAGCCAACTGCGCCACGCCCCGGTAAAATATGTTGTTGTTTTAAAAATTCGAACGCAGTTGGCCTAAATATAATAAAAACTTAATCAATCTGCCTGTCCGCCGAAGCTTTAGCGACGACGGGCGTCACGCGCCGATAATACAACTGTGCCCGGGGTGAGAATCGAACTCACGACACAAGGATTTTCAGTCCTTTGCTCTACCACTGAGCTACCCGGGCTATTTTAATTGTAGTCTTGTCCAATATGGTCTGTCAAAAAATTTATCTTTCGTGAACCTCTTTTGCTTCATAAATAATTAGTCACTTCCTCAATTTGTTCGTCAGTTCCTTGGCTCAAAGGTCTTTAGGCCTGAACTTTTACGACGTAAAGGTGGGCGTACCTGGATTCGAACCAGGGACCTCATCGTTATCAGCGATGCGCTCTAACCAGCTGAGCTATACGCCCATAAAGATTATGATTTTGAAAATACTTGAGCGAAGCTGGCATAAAAAATTAATTATTTTAACCAGCTGCCTGCCCGCCAAAGCATTAGCGTAGACAGAGCTATACACTCTGAATATAATAATTTGTAATTACTCTTTGCTAATTACTCAAAACTAAATACTCAAATTATACATCAAATTATAGCAAAAAAGGCTAGCTAAACCAATATCTAAATATTTAAAAATATTAACTTAGCTAGCCTTTTTTATTTAACCTCTAAAAAGTGATAGAATCGTTGCCCTAAAAAAGGGCCCGACCGAATCAGAGCAAAATATTACAAAATAACAATTTACTCAAAACTCCCTAGAAAGGAGATGGTCCATCCACAGCTTCCGCTACGGATGCCTTGTTACGACTTCGTCCCTGTCACCGATCTTACCTTCTACCGTTCTACAACGATATTCGGGTACTACCGGCTCCCTTGACGTGACGGGCGGTGTGTACAAGACCCGAGAACGTATTCACCGCGCCGTTGCTGATACGCGGTTACTAGCGATTCCAACTTCATGAGGTCGAGTTGCAGACCTCAATTCGAACTGAGACCAGCTTTGATGGGATTAGCTCCACCTTTAGGCTTAGCAACCCATTGTACTGGCCATTGTAGCACGTGTGTAGCCCAGGGCGTAAGAGCCATGCTGATTTGACGTCATCCTCTCCTTCCTCCAACTTAAAGTTGGCAGTCTCCTATGACAAATTTAACATAGGACAAGGGTTGCGCTCGTTACCGGACTTAACCGTACATCTCACGACACGAGCTGACGACAACCATGCAGCACCTGTCATCCGGTTCCTTGCGGCACTCTCGGCATTACCCGAGATTCCGGAGATGTCAAGCCCTGGTGAGGTTCCTCGCTTATTGTCGAATTAAACCACATGCTCCACCGCTTGTGCGGGTCCCCGTCAATTCCTTTGAGTTTTAGCCTTGCGGCCGTACTCCCCAGGCGGGACACTTAACGCGTTAGCTTAGTTAAAACGACACTGAAAGGGTCGATACTTCCAATGCCTAGTGTCCAGCGTTTACGGCGTGGACTACGAGGGTATCTAATCCTCTTCGCTCCCCACGCTTTCGTGCTTCAGTGTCAGGAATGTTCTAGCAAGCTGCCTTCGCATTTGGTGTTCTTGCTGATATCAACGGATTTTACCCCTTCACCAGCAATTCCGCTTGCCTCTCCCATCCTCTAGCTTATTAGTTTTAGTAGCTGTCCCAAAGTTGAGCTTTAGGCTTTAACTACTAACTTAACAAGCCACCTGCGCACGCTTTACGCCCAATAAATCCGGATAACGCTCGGGGCACTCGTATTACCGCTGCTGCTGGCACGAGTTTAGCAGCCCCTTATTCACTAGGTACCGTCATTTGTTCGTCCCTAGTAAAAGATCTTTACACCCCGAAGGGCTTCATCGATCACGCGGCGTCGCTCCGTCAGCCTTGCGGCCATTGCGGAAGATTCTTGACTGCAGCCTCCCGTAGGAGTCTGGGCAGTGTCTCAGTCCCAGTGAGGCGGGCCATGCTCTCACACCCGCTATCCGTCAGGGCCTTGGTAGGCCGTTACCCTACCAACAAGCTGATAGACCATAGGCCCCTCTCGAAGCGCCGGAGCTTTAAATGGGAATGACTTATGTCCCCCCATTTTTATCGTGTATTAGCCAACCTTTCGGCTGGTTATTCACGACTTCGAGGTAGGTTACCAATGTGTTACTCACCCGTTTGCCACTATCCCAAAAAACCGAAGCTAAAAGGGATCGTACGACTTGCATGCCTTAGACACGCCGCCAGCGTTCATCCTGAGCCAGGATCAAACTCTCATTAAATGTGATGATAAAGTTCACCACGGACATTATTGGAGATTCCCTAAAAAAGGGAATAAAAATTGAATTGACGATTCTATCACTTTTTATTTGTCAAATTTCACACTCAAAATCTTATCTGTTAATATTTTAAATTTTTGAGTGAACCCATAAGCCTTAAAGGGCGAAGGGTACATTTTTCTTCATTTTTAAAGAAGAAAAAACAGGAAAATTCCATTGCCTATTAAAGTATGCTTTACGACATTTTTAATAGGTCGAATTCACCTGTTTTTTCTCCTCTCCACACTCGCCGAAGCTTTGAGCCTTACGAAAAGCGAAGGCGAGCCGAGTGCGAAATATCATCGAAAAAATTTTATTTAGAGTAAAATGAAAATTTTAAGATTACTTTTAAGATATTAGTATTTTAAATTAAGTTAAAAAAAATGTCAAGTATTTTTCTTCAACAAATTATTAACAAAATATCAATAATTATATTATAACAATAAAATTCACAAATGTCAACATCTCATCCTATTTTCTTTTTCTGCCTTTCTCTCCATTCTTTAATTTTTTGATGATGACCTGAAAGCAATACATCTGGCACTTTCCACGCTTTAAATTCTTCTGGCTTGGTATATTGCGGATATTCTAATTCATTTTTCTTGGCAAAAGATTCGTCTTCAGCTGATTCAATATTACCTAAAACGCCCGGTAAAAGACGAGTAATACCATCAACTAAAACCATTGCCGGAATTTCTCCACCTGTTAAAACATAATTGCCGATAGAAATTTCCTCATCAGCCAAATGTTCTGCTACGCGATTATCAACTCCTTCATATCTGCCACAAATCATGATTAACTGGTCATATTTGGTTAAACGTTTTAAATCTGCTTGCTTCAGTTGTTTACCCTTAGCTGAAAATAAAATTGCCCGGCTCTTTTTTTTACGCCGAATTGATTTTAAAGCCTTATAAATTGGTTCTATTTTTAAAACCATTCCAGCTCCGCCACCATAAGGGGTATCGTCAATGGATTTATGAGGATCATTTTTGTCAGTGTATTTACGCAAATCAACCGGCTTAATTTCTATGATCTTATTTTCTTGAGCACGCTTAATCATGGCCTTTTCAAAATAAGACTCAAAAATATCAGGAAAAATTGTAATTATATTGAACTGCATATTAGCGAATAGCTTATAGCGAATGGCTTATAGCAAATGGCTTCTGGTCATTTGCGGATTAAATTATAAATTTTAAAAATCTACCAAAGATCCTTGCCTGGTTTAAAGCTATAAATAATTGAATCTGAAAAATAAATTATTTTTGATTTATAGTCCTGACCAAAAAGAGACTGAGCTTTATCTGGCATAATCTGACGCAACACTATTTGGTCTTCTTGTTTGTCAACATAATATAAAGCAGGATCAGTTGCGCCTTGAATTAAATATCCTTTTATAGCTTCTAAATCCGGCCGTGAAGTAAAAACTTTTTTGTTTAAATATTCATGATAAGGATAAACTTTTTCGATTTTTGAATTATTTATCGGTAAATTAGTATAATAATTTTTTGGTTTGCTATTATTTTCTGTTTCAATAAGTTCTACCTCTTTAGCGCAAACCGGTTTTATCCTATTTTTATTATCCATTATATAGCGTCCGTCAGCAAAAATTTGGGCATCCTGACAGAATAATTTATCTTTCTCTGGATTATTGGCTAATTGTGGAGTAAAAATTAAAGGTGCTTTATCAGCCAATTCAGCTTTAGCAAGTTCAGGCTGATAAAAAATATATGGTGACATTGGTCTGTCTAAATAACCGCTTAAATATTCGGGGTAATCCGGAATAAAAGTATAACTGGCCTGGCCAGCCGTATTAATATAATAACCATACTGATCAAAACCAGCCGCAAAAACAAAGCAAGGCGCAAAAGCTAAAATAAAAATAATCCCCCACAAAATCACTTTTTTCATAAAATTTTAATTAATTCTTATTTTTTATAAATTTAACAAAAATTAGCTTAAAAGTAAACTTTTTTTCAAAAAACAAACTCCGCACCCCCTTATAAAAGGTGCGGAGCTGTTTTATCTAAAAAATTTAAATTTAGATTTTTAGATCATCGACTACGTCTGTATCTACGTCAGTAGATTCAGTAGCTTCAGTAGATCTTGGAGCTCTTTGAGAGCCTTCTGGTTCATTGATCTTTAAATTAACACGGGCATTATTTTTAGCACCAACGATTTTTAAAAGAGTGCGAATTGCTCTTGCAGTGTTGCCTCTTTTACCGATGATGTAACCCATGTCTTCTGGATTGATGTCAAGAGTTAATAAAACTCCCATTTCATCAACTTTTCTGTCGACTTTTACATCTTCTGGATGAGCAACAATGTTTTTGACGATGTATTCGACAAATTCAACTTCTGGAAATTTCTCTGCCATAGGTTTAAAAATCCTTAACTCTTTTAATCAGGTAAATCTGATCAAAAGCTTAATTTTTAAAATACATCCGCTTAAACGGATATTTATATTATAGCATATCAGATAAAAAAGTCAAGAAACTTAAAAAGTTAAAATTGACAAAAGTTTTAATTTTTTAACATACTAAAGTTTATAGGCAAAAAACAACCAAGGAGGACTAAACATGAAAAAGGTTAAAAGAACAAAACACGGACTGTGCAAGTACAAACAATCGTGCTAAAAAAAGCTACCAACAAAAATGCGACTGGAACTCCAGTCGCATCTTTATTTATATAAAATTTTATTGTTTATTTTTCTGTATTATCTTGTTCATTTAAATCTTCTTTTTTAGGTTCTTCAGATAAAGCTGCGCCGTTAACATCTTCTTGTTCCTCTGCTTTTTGTTCTTCAACAGGCGCTTCTTCTTGTTTAGTCTCTTCTTCCGGCTCTTCAGGCTTAACGTTCTCTTGAACCTCTTCTTTTGATTCCTCAGCTGGAGCTTCTTTTACTTCGTCAATCACTTCTTGTTTGGTCTCCTCTTTCGGCTCTTCAGGCTTAACTTCCTCCGTGGGGGTTTCTTCTTTTACCTCTTCTTTTGGCTCTCCGGCCGGCACATCTTTAGCCTTTTTTTCTTCTTGTTTTGCTAATTTTTTCTTGGAAATTTTAGATACTGTTCTTTTTTTACCTTCAACAATACCCTTTTCAACCAACATATTCCAAACCGTATCAGTTGGTTGGGCACCCTTATCAAGCCAATATTTTATTCTATCAGCGTTGATAACCAATTCTTTGCTAGCTGAATTATAATTACCTAAATTTTCCAAATAATCACCCCAAGGATCTTTTTGTTTTTCACAAAGAATTATGCGATAAATAGGCTGTTTTTTCTTGCCTTTACGCGATAATCTAATACTTAACATATTTAAATTTTTAAGAATTAATAATTATGAGCATTTTGACGGTATCTAAATAGTAAAACTTTATAAATCAATTGTCAAGTTATTTATAATAAAAATTATTGACAAAATCCTTTTTTTTTGCTATAATAAAATGAATTAATAATAAAATTTAAATAAAGATGCGTTTTCAATTAGTAAAACTAAAAATCTTACTTTTACTGGTTATTTTGATTATAACGAGTGCTTTTGTTCTTCCTCAAAAAAGTTTTGCTCAGCATGATAATTATCCTAAATTAGCTAACTATTACTTGGAGTGGTATATTGAAGATTCCTCTATTAAAGAATTGGCTAAATGGGATGTTGTTATTTTAAGTCCACAAGCAGTTGAAAATAATCCGCAAATTATTACCAAATTAAAACAATATAATCCGCAAATCAAAATCTTGGTCTATGTTTTAGCTGAAGAAATAAATGTTAATCAGGATATTTTGAATAAAACAGCTTTTTGGCAAAAAATTTATAATGAAGTCAATCAAAATAACTGGTGGTTAAGAACCAATGATAATCAACATGTAACTTTTTGGCCTGGCACCTGGATGATAAATACTTCAAGTGTTGCACCAAAATCAAACGGTCAAAATTGGTCTGATTATTTGCCAAAACTGGTTTATGATGAATTTTTAAAATCAGGCCAATGGGACGGTGTTTTTTATGATAATGTTTGGAACGGGGTGTCCTGGATGGATCAACCAATTGATACTGACAAAAACGGTTCTGTTGATTCAAAAAATTTCATGGATTCAAACTGGCAAAAAGGGCTGACTAATATTTTAAAAAAAACCAGACAACTGGCGCCTAATAAATTAATAGTGGCTAATTCTAATGATAATATTTATAATTCACATTTAAACGGTCGCATGCAGGAAAATTTCCCGGCTTATTATGAAGGTCACTGGCAAGGCGCCATGGAAAGATATTTAAATGATAAGCTGGGTTATGAGCCTAAATATTTTATTATTAATAATAATACTGCTAATACCGGTAACAGCGAAGATTATCGTGATTTTCGCTTTGGTTTAACTTCGACCTTATTGGGTGACGGTTATTATAGTTTTGATCATGGCGATAAAGCACATGAAAGTCTTTGGTGGTATGATGAATATAATTTTTATTTAGGCCGTTCCTTAAATGATATTGAAAATTTACTATCAGCTGGTTCAAAACAAATCCAACCAGGAGTTTGGCAAAGAGATTTTCAAAATGGTTTAGTATTGGTTAATTCAACCGGCGTGGAGCAAGAAATAAATTTTAATAAAGAATTTGAAAAAATCAAAGGTAACCAAGATCCCATTACTAATAATGGCGCGATTGTCAGATCCGTTACTTTAAAACCATATGACGGTATTATTTTATTACGCAGAGTAGAAGAAGTTACTGGCAGTTCTTATTTTAACGGTTCTTTTGTGCGTGTTTTTAATAAATACGGTGATTCTGTCAGAAACGGATTCTTTTTATATGAAAAACAATTTAAAGGTGGCAATGTGGTCGTTAAAAAAGATATTAATAAAGACAACCAAATAGAAACGCTTGTTGCAGATAAAAATAAAATAATTATTTATAAGCCCAATAAATCAGTTATGAAAACTTTTTATCCTTATGGGCAAAATTATAATTATGGTATTAATTTTTCTCTTAATGATTATGAAGATGATGGTTTTTATGAAATTACTACCGGAACAATGAAAGGCTATGGTCCAGAAATCAGAGTCTTTAATCATTTGGGCGAACAACAAGGTGAAGGATTTAATGCTTATCAAGCCGAATATAAAGGCGGTGTTAATGTGGCTGTTTGTGATACAAACGGAAATGGTAAAAAAGAAATAGTGACTGGAGCCGGTTATATGGGCGGTCCTTTGGTCAGAATTTTTGATAAAAACGGCAAAGTGCTATCCGGTGGATTTTTTGCTTATAATAAATCTTTTCGTGGTGGTGTTAATGTCGCTTGCGGTGATATTGATGGTAATGGGGTTGATGAAATCGTAACTGGTGCAGGCTATGGTGGTTCTTCTCATGTCAGATATTTTAATTCTAAATTTGAACCTCTAAGTCCTGGTTTTTGGGCGTTTGGTAAAGATTCAAGAACCGGTGTAAGAGTCGTTATTAATGATTTGGATAATGACGGTGCCGCTGAAATTTTAGCTGCCAGTCCTGATACTTTTACTACCGCTTTTAAAAACTGGTGATTTAATCTACTAATTTACAAATTTTTGCTACAATACATATATGGCTAAACAAAAAAAACAACAAGACAAAGAATCAAAAGAAGTTATTATGGTTGAACCAAAACCGGTTGAAGAAAAAAAAGAACCAACGCCTTCTAGAGTTGATAATATTCGAATTGACAGAATCGGCAACTTAACCTTAAACATGGTAGCGAAACCATTAAAAAAACGTTATGAAAAACATTATAAAACCGATAAAACACATTTGATTATTGATATTGTTTTAGCTGCCATTATTTTAATTTTACTGGGCGTTATTTTAAATCTGTGGTTTTTTTCCAAAAACAAACTGGTAAATTTAATTGATTTTCAAGTTACAACTCATGAAGTAATCAACGGTCAGGAAGCCGAGTTTATAATTAATTATACCAATACGACTGATCAGACTTTAACTGATGTAAACTTGGTTTTAAAAAAACCAGCTAGCTTACATCAGCCAAAATACAGCACTACAGAGTTTAATACAAAAACCAATACTTTAAAAATCGGGGATTTGGCACCAAATGCGCATGGCCAATTTAAAATTACAGGTTTTTTATTGGGTAATCTTGATACTAGCCAAGAGTTTCTGGCTGTTATGAATTATAAAAATAAATATGGACAGGAGCGTCAGGAATTTTGGCAAAAAGAATTTAATTTAAATGGCTCGGCGTTGCAAACAGAAATGTTTTTACCGAATAAAGCCATTGCTACCAGCCCGTTTGAAGCCAAACTTAATATAAAAAATTCCTCTGAAATAACTTTTGATAATTTACAAATAAAAATCAGCTGGCCTGAGCAAATAAAATTGATTTCAACAGAATTAGGTAAAGCTAATCAATCAACCTGGACTATTGGTAATTATAAACCAAACCAAGAAAATACTTACTCTTTTATTGCCAAAGCTTATGTAAATAAACCTCAAAATCTTAATCTTACTACGGATTTTTATGCTACTTATGACAACGAGCAATATTTATTAGCTCAAGCACAAAATTTGCTTTGGGTGGATTTTTCTAAAGTAACAGTTAATTTTACAAATTTAGAAAATAATTTATCAGTCAGTCCTGGCCAGCAAACAACTTATACCATTAATTATAAAAATAGCGAAGATTATACTATTACCAATTTAGAAATCGGTCTCTCAGTCAAAGGTGATTATGCCAAACAAAGCTTAATCAAGGTTAATCAGAACGATTATCAGCAATTAGCTGAGTTAGAATCAGGCCAATCAGCTTCTATTCAAATACCATTAACAACCAAATCAATTATTGATTTTTCACAAGAACAAGGAAATTACAATCTGGAAGTAAGAGCTGTTGCCAGTTATGATGATCCGATTGAAAAATCAAGAATCACAGTAGAAAGCAAACCTATTATTACAGCTGTTAATTCAAATGTATCCTTACAGACTA
This sequence comes from Candidatus Buchananbacteria bacterium, assembly GCA_014729025.1. GTDB lineage: Bacteria > Patescibacteriota > Patescibacteriia > CAIXNZ01 > CAIXNZ01 > WJKP01. The sequence goes on along the minus strand of WJKP01000018.1, from coordinate 29,604 downwards.
CCGGCTTATTTTACACTCCGCAAGGTGATCAAATCGGTGTTGGCTCAGTCCCACCGGCAGTGGGCGAATATACTTCTTATTGGACATTAATTAAAGTTATTAATACTAATAATGCTATCAAAGATTTAAAAATAACCGCTCAAATCCCGGCTGCAGTAGAATTTGCTGATATTTATAATGTAACTGAAGGTAATCAGATTGTTTATAATGCTGAAAATAATACAATTACTTGGACTATTGGGGATATTGAACGTTTTGCTGGTATTTTTAGACCAGCGCCAGAAGCCCGAATTCAATTGGCAATTATTCCTTCTGCCAAGCAAGCAGGCGCCAGCCCGGCTTTATTGACCAATATTACGGCCACAGCAACTGATGCCAAAACCGGTGCGTTTTTAACAGCCTCAGGTAAAAATATTACGACTGCTATATTTTCAGAAGAAGAATTAAATAAAGTGATTCAATAAAATTGATTTACATAAAAAGGGAGGCTCGCCATTGGGTGGGTCTTCCTTTTTTATGCCTTGACATTTTTATAATTTTCTATTAGACTTGTAATAATATTTATTTTTCGGGTAGTGCTTAATTTAACATTTAAAAATTCTCAGCTACCCAGAATTTATTTATGAAAAATCACGCTAAAAAAATTAATAAAAAAACAACGCGTTATCGTACTCCCAGTACTTTTCGCGCTAATTTAATTAAAAAATCAAATTATGAATTATCAACACGAAATAAAAAAATTACCAAAAAATGAAGTAGAAATGACAGTTACTATTCCTAATGAAGAATTAAAATCATTTTTACAAAAAGCAGCAGAAAACATTTCTCAATCAACCAAAATTGAAGGGTTTCGGCCAGGCAAAGCTTCAATTGATGCCATCAAACAAAGAGTTGGTGAGATGAAACTCTATGAAGAAGCAGCCGGTTTAGCCGTAGAAAAATCATATATTGATCTAGCAACTAAAGAAAAACTAGAGCCCTTGGGCTCTCCAAAGGTTGAATTTGTCAAATTAGCCCCGGAGAATGATTTTGTTTACAAAGCAACTATTGCTTTAATTCCTGAAGTTAAGCTTGGTGACTGGCAATCAATTAGAATAAAAGAACCAGAAATAAAAATTACCGATGAACAAGTTAATAAAGTTTTGGAAGAATTAAGAGAATCCAGAGCTAAAGAAACATTGGAAGATAAAAAAATTGAAAAAGGCGATAAAGTTGAACTTGATTTTGATGTATTTCGTGATAATGTTCCGATTGAAGGCGGTGCGCAAAAAAAATATCCGTTAGTTATTGGTTCTGATCATTTTATACCCGGTTTTGAGAAAAATTTGATCGGTTTGAAAAAAGACGAAGAAAAAGAATTTGAATTAAATTTTCCAGAAGAATATCATAATAAAGATTTGGCTGGTAAACCTGCTAAATTTAAAGTTAAAATTTTAAATGTTTATAAACGCGAACTGCCAGAACTTAATGATGAATTTGCCAAAGAATTAGGGCAAGAATCCTTGGCTAAATTAAAACAACAAATCAAACAAAACCTAGAACACGAAGAATCACATAAAGCTGAGGAAAAATTAGATCGCGAACTTTTGGAAAAATTAATTGCCAAGTCAGAATTTGGAGAAATACCTGATATGCTTTTGACATCTGAAACCGATAAAATGATTCAAGAATTGGAATCAAATATTAGCCAACAAGGTTTAAAATTTGACGACTATTTAAAACACTTAAATAAAACCGTTGACCAGCTAAAACTAGATTTTGCGTCTCAAGCCCTAAAAAGAGTCCAAAGCGCTTTAATTATGCGCCAAATATTTTTTGATCAAAATATTGAAATTCCTGAAGCCGAAATAGACAAAGAACTGGAACAGGCCAAAGCTATGTATCAAAATAATCCTGAAATAATCAAGCAACTGGAATCAGCCCAATATCGTGATTATGTCAGAAACTTAATGGGTAATCGTAAAGTCATGGAGATAATCAAACAAACCTGTATCACTAAAAATGAAAAAAATCCTAAAATAAAGCACAATCACGAGTAAAACATATATTAAAAAAGCGCGAAATTATCGCGTTTTTTTAATTTACCAAGCGCCTAAAATTATTTTTTGTAAAATCATAACACGACAACGATCACGCTCCTTTTTCTTTTGTTTAAAAATTGTTAAACTTAAACTATGAAAATCGCTATTTTTTCCGATACTCATGATAATTGGGTGAATACTGAAAAAGCAATTAAATATCTAAATAAACATAAAATCCCCTTGATGATTCATTGCGGGGATGTTTGCGCTCCTTCAACTTTGGCTGAAATGGCTAAATTATATAAAAGTGAAATTCATTTGGTTAAAGGTAATGCTGACAATGATATTGAAGAAGTTAAAAATCAATCCCAAAAACATAAAAATTTAAAATTTTATGGCCATACCGGTAAACTGGAAATTGATAATTTAAAACTTGTTTGGGCTCATGAACCTTCTCTGGCTAAAAAAATGGCCCAATCACAAAAATATGATTTTATTTTTTACGGCCACACGCATACTCCTTGGCAAGAAAAAAATGGCAAAACAATTTTAATTAATCCGGGCACTCTAGCCGGACTTTTTACTAAAGCAACTTTTGCTATCTTTGATACGCAAACTAAAAAAGCACGGCTGATTATTTTAGAAAAAATTTAAAAAAGGTACTATTTTATAGTACCTTTTATTAAATCCTCAACACAATAAAAATTGCCACAAGCCAAACAGCGAAGTTGAATAATTGTCTCCCTTTTTAATTCGCCCTGGCAATTGGGACAGCCATGTTGTAAGGCTTTTTTTTGTTGTTCATCTAATCGCTGCATTTCTTTTTGCAGGGGAGTCACCCCCGGATTTTTTCCCTTGCCCATTTTCCCCCTCCTTAAATGTTTGTTATAATACTAGTATATTTTAATTTTTTAAGCAAAATTATGAATAGTCTTTTAATTATCTTGGGGAAACTTTTATTAGCAATCATTTTGGGTTATTGTATTGGCTTAGAACGTGAATCAACAGGAAAACCCGCTGGCAGCCGAACTTATGCCTTGGTTAGTCTTGGCGCCACTTTATTTACAATAATCGCCCTTGAAGGTTTTAATCAATTTGCCAATATTGATCCTTCCCGTATTGTCGGGCAAATTATTGTTGGTATTGGTTTTATTGGAGCTGGGTTAATTATCTTTGAAAAACATGAAATTGAAGGACTAACTACAGCAGCTGCTTTATGGACAAGCGCAGCTATGGGAGTGGCCATTGGATTGGGTTGGTTTGCCGTAGCTATTATTACTGCTTTTTTAATCTTTTTTGTTTTATTTGTGCTCGGAAAATTAGAATATGAATTAAAATCAAAAAACACTTTATGGGGAGCATCACACAAAAAAAAGAAATGGTGGTTTTAATCTCCGCAATTTTAGATTGATAACAAAATAATTAAACACCTTAATTTTAACCTTTTTCAAAAATCTAAAAATTAACTTTTTATTAAAATGGGAAAAACATTTTTAATTATTGTAATTTTTGTTATTTTTGTTGTTTTTATTTCTATTGCCTTTTCTTTGTTTATTAGTCCAGGCGAAAATGATAAAATTAGCTATGAAGAATGCGTTTTATTGCAAAATCCTGAAACAGGTGAAGTTGATTGTTTTGGCTGTGCCAATGGTGTATGCAAAGACGCTCCAGCTGATTGGGTTTTATATGAAGCTCCGGAAATTGGCATTCCATATTCCTGCTTTGCCAGCGAGCAAGGCTGCCAATTAGCTCAATAATGTATGGCTGAAAAAATCTATACTATCAAGGTTATTCCTGGCAGTAAAAAAAATAAAATAATAAAGCTAAACCAAAATTCTCTTAAAATAAAATTAACCGCCCCACCTGAAAAAGGCAAAGCCAACAAGCAACTAATTGAATTTTTAGGGAAATATTTTAAAATCCCTAAAAATAATATTGAAATTTTAGCCGGACAAACAAATAAAACTAAAATCGTTAAAATATGTATTTAAAAATAAACCCAGATTCACCGCAGACCAATAAAATAAAAAAAACCGTTACTGCGATAAAAAACGGCGCTGTAATTGCTTATCCGACCGATACCGTTTATGGACTGGGCTGTGATATTTTTAATAAACAAGCAGTTAATAAAATTTACAATATAAAAAAACGCGATAAAAAAAAACCGCTTAGTATCTTATGTGCTGATTTTAAACAAGCAAGCCAATATGTGATTATACCTGATTACGCTTTTAAACTAATGAAAAAAATCTTGCCAGGTCCTTATACTTTTATTTTAAAAGCTCGTAATAATATGCCTAAAAACATTTTGGCTAAAAATAAAACCGTTGGCATAAGAATTCCTGATAATCAATTTTGTTTGCAAATTACCAAACAATTAGGTTCACCGATTATTACTACCAGTTTAAATATATCCGGGGAACAAAATATTAAAAATTTACAAGAATTAAGTAAGGAGATCCGCAATAAAATAGATTTAATGCTTGATGCAGGGTATTTACCTGATAAACCTTCAACCATTATTGACTTAAGTCAAGATGAAATTGAAATAATAAGAAAAGGCCAAGGTGATCTTAATTTTATTGATCTAAAACAACCTACTTGACTTTTTTCATAAATACCTTAAAATAGCTTAAAGCCAAGTAATTTTAAATTAAGCGGGGAGGAGGAAGCAGAATGAGGAAAAATATACTGTTGTGGGGGATTATTGTTCTTTTAATTAGCCTTAAAACTGAGGGAGAAAAACAAGAATTAGCGTCTTATCAAGACAAAAGTTATAAATTTCAGTTTGCTTATCCTAAAAACTGGGTTTTGCAAGCTGATGATGCGAAAAAAGGGTATTTAGCCCTTTATTCACCTGATGCTTTAGCTGCCAATCAAAAATATAAAACAAATGAATTGCTTTGCGGGATTAAAATCGAAATTTTGACTTTAAATAAAAATCGGGCAGCAACTTTTACTCAAATGACAAACGGCATGACAACTTGTTTTGTTTTACAAAAAAAGAAAGAAAAAATAAACCAATACTGCAAAAAAGTAACTGATAAACAAGCCGAGCATCCTTATCTGTTTTATATTCTCTCCGTAGTTAAAGGTAATAATTATAAAACTCTGATCATTGCTTACATCCCGGAAAAAGAAAAAAAGCAAAAATATAAAAAAAAATATGATCAGATAATCTTATCCTTTAAATTTCTTAAAAACGGCTCTTAATAGAGCCGTTTTCTTTTATGCTTAGGGTACTGGATCAGGACCACCGCTTGACCAAGGATGACAACGAAGCAAACGTTTTAAACCCAAATAACAACCCTTAATGACTCCGAATTTAGTAATGGCCTGATAAGTATATTCACTGCAAGAAGGATAAAAACGACAACCCCAAAAAGGGAAAAATTTAGCTAAAGGTCCATGATCAAAAGATAACGTTTTTTGATAAAATCTTATTGATGATAAAACCGCTATTTTAATTAAAATTTTTAAATTTTTTATCATATTAAATCGGCTTTAGAAAACGCTGTCATTAAAGATTTTTCGATTGCTTGATATTTTAAAACTTTCTTATCTTGAGCTATTATTTTGGGGGAAACAATAATTAAGATATCATAACCGGCATTAATTCTATTTAAATTTAAACGGATAATTTCTCTAATTCTTCTTTTTATTAAATTACGCTGACTGGCTTTCTTACTAACTTTATTAGAAACAATAAGGCCAAACCGGGAATAAGATAAATCGTTTTTTAAAATTTTTAAAATTAAAATCGGGGAATAATAAGCCTTACCCCTTTGAGTTATTTTTTCAAACTCTTTTTTTTTGGTTAAACGTTGCTTTTTTTCTAACATAGTTTTATTATAAAAAAACTAGACGATTTTGCCTAGTTTTTTCTAATCAGTCGAACAATAACTCTTATTTTTTACCTTTTTTTTCATCTGAAACAGTCAGTTTAGTACGTTTTTTAGCTCGTCTTCGGTTTAATGTTTGCTGGCCCTTTTTTGTTTTCATTCTTTCTCGAAAACCATGAGTTTTTGCTCTTTTGCGTCGTTTCGGTTTGTATGTTCTTTTCGGCATATTTCAAATTTTAAGATTTAAAAGTCAACATTATTGTAACAGTTGTGGAAAAATTTGTCAAAATTAAATTAATAGTTTAAAATAAATCCACAACATATAAACAATATATTAACATTTCACTTGTTTTTCTTTGTTTTTTTCTAAATTTATTTGTGTTATTATATTTTATATATTAAAAGAAAATTTCTCTAGCTAATAATTTTCAGGGGAATTATGAATACTCAACAAATTTGGCAAGCTGTTCTTGGTGAATTAGAACTTTCTTTAAGCAAGGCAAATTTCACTACCTGGTTTAAAGGAACTTTTATTTTAGAGCTTGATGAAACAAGTGTTATTCTTGGCGTACCCAATGGTTTTACCAAAAGCTGGCTGGAAAAAAAATATAATTCTGAAATTTTAAAAGCCTTAAGGAATATAACAGAAAAAGAGATAAAAAACATAAATTATAAAGTAGCCTCCATAAAACAAAGCCAGGCCAAAGAAATTAAAAAAAACGAAGACAAAAATCCTGAAAATTTTAATACCTCTGAAACAGAAAAAAATTTTATTCAACAAGCATCTAAAAATGCTGGCGTCCCAAAAACAACTTCTTATGGTTTGAACCCATTATATACTTTTAATGCTTTTATTGTGGGGAAAAACAATGAATTAGCTAGAGCAGCTTCCTTGGCCGTAGCCTCTAATCCAGGGCTGACCTATAATCCTCTTTTTCTTTATGGGGGAGCTGGTTTGGGAAAAACTCATTTACTGCAAGCTATCGGGCATGAAATTATTTATAAAACCGGCGATAAAAAAATTCTTTACATTACTTGTGAAAAATTCACTAATGATTTTATTAATTCAATTTCAAACGGGAAAGCCACCAATTTTAAAGATCTTTACCGTTCAGTTGACGTCTTATTAATTGATGATATCCAATTTTTAGCCGGTAAAGAAGGAACACAAGAAGAATTTTTCCATACTTTTAACGCCTTACATCAAAACAACAAACAAATTGTTTTGTCTTCTGATCGTCCGCCCAAATCTATTCCTGCCTTAGAAAATCGTCTCTTGACAAGATTTGAATGGGGAATGATTGCTGATATTTCATTGCCAGATTATGAAACTCGTGTAGCTATCTTAGAAGCCAAAATGAACGAAAAAAAACAAAAACTAGAAAAAGACATTATAACTTATTTAGCCAATAATATCTCCAGCAACGTCAGGGAGCTTGAAGGTGCTCTAAACAGAATAATTGCTTACAATCAATTAAATAACACAAAACCAACCTTAGATTCGGTTAAAAAGATTTTATCTGGCTTAACAACAAATTTACAAAAAAAATCAGTAACTTCAAAAGAAATCTTGCATGCCGTCTCCAATTTTTACGATGTTGCTTTAGATGATTTAATTGGCAAGTGCAGAGAAAAAAAATTAGTTACTCCGAGACAGATCGCCATGTTTTTATTAAGAGAAGAAATAAAAAGCTCTTTTCCGACCATCGGACATGAATTGGGAGGCCGTGATCATACCACAGCTATGCATGCTGTTAATAAAATAAAAAATAATTATGATAATGACGAAAGAACTAGAAGAGAAATAGAGCAAATTAAACAGCGATTATACGCCATGTAGATTTGCTTGTGTAAAAATAGTTAATAAAGGTAAAATTTATTGGGAAAAAGCAGGGATAATATTTATAAAAACTAATGAAAAAAGGTGAATAAAAATAGAACATTTCCCCAAGAAAAAAAAGAACCAAATTAAATCAACAAAATAAACACAGTTACATTAAAAAGTTTTCCAGCCTTTTTAAACAGCTGATTATCTGAATTTTTCCCTAAAAATAAACAAAAACGTTCTAATAACTACTTTTATCCCCTTCCTTATTATTATTATTATTATTAAATTATATATATTTATTATTAAAAATATAATTTTATGAAAATAACTTGTACTCAAGAAAATTTAAATCAAGGACTAAATATTGTTTCACATATCGCCAGTAAAAATACTTCTTTACCCATTTTAAATAATGTTTTAATTAAAGCGGAAAAAGGCATTTTAAATTTAACTACAACAAATTTGGAAATCGGGATTAATTGTCAAATAAGAGGAAAAATAGAAAAAGATGGTAGTTATACTGTTCATTCAAAATTAATAAACGATTATGTTAATTTGTTGCCAAATCAAAAAGTTTTATTAGAGCAAAAAGACGATAATTTAGAAATAAAAACAGAGCAACAGGAAACCAAGATAAAAGGTAATAGTCCGGAAGAGTTTCCTTTGATTCCTCAAGTGACAAGAAGTGAAGTTTATAGCTGTAAAATAAATGAAATATTAAAAGCTTTTTCCCAGGTTTTGTTAGCTGTTTCTGTGTCGGAAACAAGACCGGAAATTTCAGGCGTTTATTTTAATTTCAAAGAAGATCTTTTAACTTTAGCTACTACTGACAGTTATCGTTTGGCCGAAAAAAAGATTAAACTTAAAGAAAAAGTAAAAACTGAAAAAGAAGTGATTATTCCCGCCAAAACCATTCAGGAATTATTTAGAATTTTATCTAATCTTACCGGACAAAACGAAAGGGTCAGCGATGAAGAAAGCAATTCGGGTTTAGAGATTTATTTTGAAGACAATCAGGTTTTATTTGTTTTTGATAATGTCGAATTAGTTTCACGAATAATTGAAGGCCAATATCCTAATTATCAGCAAATCATTCCTTCTGATTATAAAACAAAAGCTATTGTTAATATTAATGATTTAATAAAAGCAACCAAAACAGCGGCTCTTTTTTCTCGAACAGGCATTTATGATATTAATTTGGAATTAGATAAAAATGGTGTTACAGTTTCTTCAACCAATAATCAATTAGGTGAGAATCGTTCTAAGGTTGAAAGTATTGTAACAGGCGAGGATAATAAAATCATTATTAATTATCGATATTTATTGGATGGTTTGCAAAATATTGATGCTTCGCAACTTATTTTTGAAATGTCTGATGAGTCTAATCCTTGTGTGATTAAACCGGCTGAAAGCTTACCAGAAGGTGAAGAACCTATTGCTTCTGAAGATTATTTATATATAATTATGCCGATAAAACAATAAGAAGATAATAAAAAAAGACGTATAAAAACACGTCTTTTTTATTTTTATAACTAAGTAATTTGTGCTAAAATTAAAGTAACATATGGAATGTCAAAACCCAAAAAACTTAGAATTTTGTAATTGTAATTATCCTTGTGATAAAAAAGGATTTTGTTGTGAATGTTTGGCTTATCATCGTGCTAAAAATGAAGTCCCGGCTTGTTATTTTACGGCTGAACAAGAAAAGACTTATGATCGTTCAATTGAATATTTTTTTAAAAAGAATAAAAAAAAATAAAATATGCCTAAATTAATTTTTGACATAGAAACAATTGGTGAAGATTGGGATAACCTGGATAAAACAACGCAAGAGAATTTAACCCGTTGGTTAAAAAGAGAAACTGTTTCTGAAGAAGAATTTGAAAAAGGAGTGGAAGACATAAAAAACGGGTTGGGCTTTTCGCCCTTAACCGGTGAAATAGTGGCTATTGGCGTTTTGGATTATGAAACTAATAAGGGTGCGGTTTATTATCAAGCACCAGACCAAAATTATCAGGATTTTGAAGAAAACGGAATTGTTTTTCGAGCCATGACAGAAAAACAAATGCTGGAAAATTTTTGGCAGGGTATTTTAGAATACAATGAATTTATAAGTTTTAATGGTAGATGTTTTGATGTCCCCTTTTTAATGATTCGTTCAGCGGTTCATGAAGTCAAGCCTTCAAAAGATTTAATGTCCAATCGTTATTTAAATAATCAAAAATTTAATGCTTTACACATTGATTTAATGGATCAATTATCTTTTTATGGCGCAGTTAGACGAAAGGGCAGTCTGCATCTTTTTTGTCGAGCCTTGGGTCTTCAAAGCCCCAAAGATGGCGGTGTGACAGGTGATGAAGTTCAGCCTTTATTTAAAGCTAAAGAATATCAAAAAATTGCCCGTTATAATGTGGGAGATCTTTCTGCCACGAGAGATTTGTATGAAAAATGGGATAAGTATATAAATATTAAATAAGATTTTAGCCTGAGACGGAGAGATTTTAAGAGCTAATTATAAATTATTACTAATATGACTTGGTTATTAATTACCGTTAGTGCCTATTTGCTTTTTGCTTTGGCGAATATAGGCGATAAATTAGTAGTCAGTAAGTATAAAACAAAACCAATCGTGTATGCTTTTTACGTCGGCTTTATGGGCATCGTTACTTTAATCTTGATTCCTTTTGGCGTAATTTGGCCGGGCTGGTTTCAGCTTTTTTGGTGTTTTTGGGGGGGAGTAGCTTTTGTTTTTGCTTTATTTTTTATGTATAAGGCGATTAATGCTGGTGAAACAACTAGAGCCATAACAATCATGGGGAGTTCGGCTCCTATTTTTACTTTTTTGCTTTCCTATCAATTCTTAGGCGAAAGATTAACAGGCAATCAAATTGTGTCCTTTGCGATTTTAGTTTTAGCTATTATTGTGATTTCCTGGCCATTAGAAAGTAAAAAACAAAAAACTGCCAAGCAATTAATTTTTTGGGCAGTTTTATCCGGGGTAGCCTTTGCTTGTAGTTATGTATTAGCTAAATACGTTTATCTTTATCAACCTTTTATCTCGGGATTTGTTTGGGTCCGCTTAGGCGGATTTGTAACAGCTTTGTTTATTTTTCTTATACCACAAAATCGACGTGCTATTAAAATTGATTGGCAAAGGCCCAAAAAACAAAAAGGCGGTTTAATTTTAGCAATTCAAATTTTTGGCGGAGCTGGGGTAATTGGCCAAAATTATGCTTTTTCTTTGGCCAGTGCTACCTTGATTAATGCTTTACAAGCAATTCAATATGCTTTTGTTTTTATTTTAGCAACTCTTTTGGGCACAAAAACACCTCAGTTAAAAGAATCCTTGAATTATAAACAGGTTATTCAAAAAATAATTGCTATTATATTAATAGCTTTTGGTTTATATTTATTAACAATAAAATAAGATTTATGAAACAGCAATTAAACATAAAACAACTTATAATAACAATTATTATAGTTCTTTTGGTGATTTTTGTTATTACTTATATAATTTTGGCTGTTCAGACTCATGAAGCTAATCCAAAAATGAATTATGGAATTACTTTTTCTAAAAAATTCTCTTCACATTTAAAGCTTAATTGGCGTGAAAATTATCAAGCCATTTTGGACGATTTAAAAGTTAAATATATAAGAATACCTACTTATTGGGAAGATATTGAACCAGCTCAAGATCAATATGATTTTTCCGCAATTGATTGGCAATTAGACGAAGCGAAAAAAAGAGATGTAAAAATTATATTAGTCGTAGGCCGAAGACAGCCACGCTGGCCTGAATGTCATGAGCCCGATTGGGTTAATCAATTAAACCCAGCTGATGCCAGGGCCCGGGCCAGAAAAAATATTAGAGTTGTTGTTGAGAGATATAAAGATCATCCAGCTGTTGAAATGTGGCAAGTTGAAAACGAGCCCTTTTTAGATTTTTTTGGAGAATGTCCCCAAATGACTAAAAAAGAATTACAAGAAGAAATCGATATTGTCAGGGCTTTGGATGATCGGCCGATTTTATTAACTGATTCGGGTGAATTAAGTTCTTGGTATCCGGTTATAAAAATGGGTGATTATTTTGGGACCACATTATACCGGATTACTTATAATAAATATATAGGTTATTGGGAGTATTTCTTTTTACCCCCTTCTTTTTATAGAGTTAAGGCCGCAATTTTTGGCAAAGAAGAGCAAAATTTATTAATCGCGGAGCTACAGGCGGAACCATGGTTTCCTTACGGACCATTAGAGACTCCAATTGATATTCATTACCATTCAATGAATGCCAGGCAGTTAATAAAAAATGCGGAATATGCTAAAAAAACTAATTTTGCCAGGGCTTATTTTTGGGGTGCAGAATGGTGGTATTGGTTAAAAACCGTTCATAACGATGCTTCAGTTTGGCAGGCTGCCAAACAATATTTTTAAATAAATTTATGAATAAAAAAGTTGACTTTTACACATTGATAACCCTAAAAGCATTGACAATAAATTAGCAGTTTGGTACAAATAAGATATAAGCTAAAAAAATTTATGAATTTGAAAAATAATCTACAAATTAATAATTGGAAACATTACAGACGATGCCCCATTAATGTGCTAGGTTATTTTTTTGATGTAATGAATTTACCGCTAAAATAGAATCAATAGATATTTTTACATAAAAAATAGTCCTAGCATCAAGGGCTATTTTTTATTTGTACCTTTAACAGGTCCCATAACCAAGCAATTGGTTAAATATATGGGAGAAAGGAGGCGCTTAGTATGAGCTGCAAGGGTTACAAAGGCCATCGTTCGTGGAAGTAAAGAGCACTGAGCAGGCGGGCCTTTAAGGCCCGCCTGCTCAAAACTAACTTCAAGAAAAAAGGAGAAAAAATGAAAAACTCAGCGCGGTTAAGGACATTGTTTAGCCATTCGGTTTTTCCTGAGGGAGATTTTGACGAGTGGCACTAAATCAAGATGGGCAGACTAAAATTAAAATTTTAATTTTAGTCTGCCCTTAATCAAACACAAATTAATTTAAATATATGAAGAGTCAACAGATTTTAGCTAAATTAATCAAATTTAATACAGTTAAAGATCAAGAGAATAAAATCATTATGAAATATCTTGCTGATTTGTTAAAACCAGTTGGTTTTAAAATACAAATGGTTAAAGATAAAAAAACTAAAAATTTAAACTTATTGGCAAAATTTAATCAAAAAAAACCGGTTTTAACTTTTTCTGGCCATACCGACACAGTTCCTGCAACCAAAGACTGGAATTATGATCCGTTTAAATTAACACAAAAAGGCAATAAATTATACGGCTTGGGCACCAGTGATATGAAAGGGGGTATCGCAACTTTTTTGCAAGCTGTTTTAAAACAAGATTTGAAAAATTTAAAAAAAGGACTTAATTTAGTTTTTACCTTTGGCGAAGAAGAGGCCATAGAAGGGATTCAGAGCTTTTTGAAAAAAATAAAATTAAAAACCAAATACATTATTTTAGCAGAAGATACCGGGTTAGGTCCGGTTGTTGCTTCAAAAGGAGCCTATGCTATTAAAATAGAATTTGAAGGCAAAGCAGCTCATGGCGCCGAAATTAATAAAGGCGTTAATGCTATTTTAATCGCACAAGATTTTATTGATAAGTTAGAAAAATATTTTAAAAAACAAAAAAATAAGCTTAATAGTTTATTTGAAGCGCCTTTTGCGACTGTTAATGTAGCCAAAGTTTTAGGGGGAGATTTAATTAATCGTATACCTTCTTATTGTTGCTTGGAATTTGAATACAGGACAGTTAATTATAATCAGGGAGTTTTGATTTATCAGGATATTTTAGCAATTTTAAAAAAAATGAATTGTAAATTTAAAATAAAATTAATAAATCAAATAGAGCCCATGCTGATTAAAAATAAAAAGCTGATTAATAGTATGGAAAAGTTAACAAATAAAAAAGTAGTGGGAATTAACGGTGCGACTGAAGGAACTTATTATAAAAAATATGGTTATGATTGTGTGATTTTAGGTCCAGGGAATGGTTTGGCGCATCAGCCCAATGAGTATATTAGCAAAGATCAATTAAAAAAGGCAGAGTTTTTATATGATAATTTTATAAAAGAATTTTGTTATTAATTGTAATTTAAAAAAGACTAACTATTCAAGTTAGTCTTTTTTTTGTATAATTAATTTATGGCTAAAATCAATAAAAAATTAAAAATAGGTTTTTTTACGGATACTTATAAGCCTCAGATTAATGGGGTCGTTTCTTCGGTAGAAGCTTTTCGTTTAGAATTAGAAAAACAAGGGCATCAGGTGTATGTTTATTGTCCTAAAATTAAAAACAAAAAGTCTAGTAAAAAAATTATTCGGTTTAGGTCAGTTAAGTTTTTTTTCCAGCCCGAATATTATATTTCGTTACCTTTTTCCAGAAAAACTATAGAATACTTATGGCAAAACGATTTAGATATTGTCCATGCTCACACACCTTTTAGTTTGGGCCAATTAGGCTATTATTACTCAGTAATAAAAAAAGTTCCTTTTATACATACTTATCATACACTTTATCCGGAATATGTTAAAACTTATATAATGAAAGGCAAAGTGTTAACTCCGCAAATGGTTAAGAAATTAAGTGCGGTTTTTTCTAATCGTTGTGATTTAACCATTGCACCTTCAGAAAAAATAAAAAAACTTTTAAGATCGTATGGCGCGGAAAATACAATTAAAGTTCTACCGACCGGTTTGGATTTAGAAGAATGTAAGCCAATTATTAATAATAATTTTAGAAAAAAATATGGATTACATGAAAAAGACAAAGTTTTGATTTATGTTGGACGAGTAGCTAAAGAAAAAAATATAGATTTTTTAATTAAAGCAATGGCTGATTTAAAAAAAGTTAATAATAATATAAAATTAATAATTGTTGGCGACGGTCCATATATAGAAAATTTAAAAACTTTAACTAAAAAATTAAATTTACAAAAAGCAATTATTTTTACAGGTTATTTTAGAAAAGATCAAGTTATTAAAGCTTATCAGGCTAGTGATTTATTTGTTTTTGCTTCTAAGACCGATACTCAAGGCATGGTTATTTTAGAAGCCTTAGCCTGCGGCTTGCCAGTTGTGGCGGTCAAAGATTTGGCTTTTATAAATATGGTGAGACAAGGCTTTAATGGTTTTTTGGTTAGGGAAAACAAAAAAGAATTTGCTACAAAAGTATTAAAAATTTTAGATGATAAAAAGCTTTATCATAAAATGATAGCCAATGCCTTAAAAATTGCTCAAGAATTCAGTATTGATAAAATAACCCGACAGTTAATTACTTATTATAATCAATTAATAAAATAGACAATAATTATAAAAACAAAAAAAGAATCGCTATATAGCGATTCTTTTTTATTTATTGCTTTATTGTAAAATTGTCAGTTCAAGCGGAATGGTTTTTGTTATAGTTCCATCAGCTTGTTCCAGTTCCGCATATATTTGATAATTACCTGATCCAGCTGAATTTTGCCAGTTAATACTTAATTCTTTTTGTGGGAATTGTCGAATTTCAGCAAATTGTTGGGATAAATTATTATTTGTATAGTAAAAAGTCGCTTTATTGAGATTATTAATTTTAGATAAAGTAAAATTAATACTTAAAGGAAAATTGGAAGAATAAAAAGAAGCCTTTTGTCTGGGGGTTAACCAGGTAATCTGCGATGCAGTTTGCGGTAGTTTTAAATTAATTTCAATTTCAATAAAATTACCATTATCAATATCGTCATAAGCCATGGCTCTTAATTTATGATAACCATTGGCAATGTCTAGTGAGTTAATTTCTAAAGAGTAAGGTTTATTTCTGACACTACCAATAAATTCTTCATCTATAGCAAAAACTACCCGGCTAATTCCTCGTGGAGCACTAGCGACAACTTCAAAATTAACAGGATAATTTTCTATGGTTTCATTATTTTTAGGAGAAAGCAAAGTAATAGTCGGTGTATTTTCAGGGACATGTAAATCATCATATTCTGTTGGCGGTTCTTCTCTAATAAATTCTTCATCTAATTCTTCTTCTTGTTTTTTTAGCCATTCTTCAATTGCTTCTTCCCACGGCTGATACATTGGGTCGCTAGCAGGATTTTCAGGAGACGGGCCAGTTGGATCGTCTTTGTTAATATAATGCAAAATACAATGATCTTGCCTAAAAGTCTTTTTTTCTATAAAAGATTCGGGCGTTAACGGTGTTGCTAATTTACCAGAGGCTTTGTCTATTTCAACTTCTATTTCACCTGTCATTTCCCCTTTTAAAACCGGATGCAAGTCTTCGTTGATTTCGGCTGGTGATTTGAAATATTCAACAGGAGTTCCTTCTAAAATTTTTCTCATATATTGATTCCAGATCGGTGAAGCTAGACTAGAGCCTGTTGCCGAACCTTTCATATCTGTACCATCGCTATTACCAACCCAGACACCTGTCACAAAAGAAGGCGTATAGCCAATAGTCCAGGCATCATTATTATTATTGGTTGTGCCTGTTTTAGCGCAAACTGGGCGATCTGGCAAAGTCAAATTTGAACCGGCCCCAAAAGCCCAGGCTCTAGCATTATCATCTGATAAAATACTATTAATCTGCCGAGCCGTATTGGTATCTAAAATTTTATGTTTTGTTGGTTTAAGTTCTTCTACGATTTTACCGTCTTTATCTTCAACTTTTAAAATAGAGGCGATTTCAGCTCGTTCACCGTCACGTGCAAAAGTAGTAAAAGCCCCGACATGGTCGAGTAATTTTACTTCGCAACCACCCAATACCAAAGATAAACCGCATTGACTTTTATCAGTAATGGTGCTGTACCCCATATCTTTCATTAAGTTTTTAACATTTTCAATTCCAGCTAAATAAAGTGCTTTAACCGCTGGAATATTTAAAGAACCTCCTAGGGCTCGGCGAATAGTAATCGGGCCTCTTTCACCAAGGTCATAATTTTTTGGAGTATAATTTTTAGGTGTAGCGGGAAAAGTTGTTTCAACGTCATATAAAACTGTTTCAGTTGTAAAACCTTTGGCAAAAGCCGCTGAATATGCCACTGGTTTAATTGAAGAGCCCGGTTGGCGTGGCATAATAGATACATTGACTTGTCCATCAATTTCTTCGTCGTTAAAATCCATTGATCCGACCATGGCCAGAATTTCACCGGTTTTTGCGTCAACTGAAACAAAAGAAGCATTGGTTGCTCCATATTGTTTGATCCTTTCTTTGGCTCCATGGACGGCTTCTTCGGCTATTTTCTGTTTTTCCATATCCAAAGTAGTAATAACTTTTAGTCCACCTTGTTCCAAAACTTTTTCGCCTAATTTTTCAGCCAAAACCTCCCGGATATAAAAAACAAAATGAGGCGCTTTGATGCCGCTGATGTTTTCTTTTTTAAAATCTAATTGTTGATTTTTTGCTGCTTCAGCTTCTTCTTGGGTAATATAACCCTCATCAACCATTTCATTTAAAATCCATTTTTGCCGGGCAAACAGTTCATCTGTATGAGAGCCATAAGGTGAAAGTCTGGTCGGTGCTTTGGGTAAAGCAGCTAAAACAGCAGCTTCAGCCAAATCAATGTCTTTAGCAGATTTGCCAAAAAAATAATTAGCTGCTGATTCTACACCATAATTGACTGAACCATAAGGAATTTCATTAAAATACATTTTTAAAATCTGGTCTTTACTAAATTTTTTTTCAATTTGATAAGATAAAATCCATTCTTTAATTTTTCTGGAAACTTTACGTTCATTGGTTAAAATAGCGTTTTTAACTAATTGCTGAGTTAAAGTTGAGCCTCCTCTGGCTCTTTTACCTCTTAGCGGATCCAAAATAACGCCTTGAATAACTGAAAAAATATTAATACCATGATGTTCATAAAAATGCTTATCTTCAGCTGAAATCGTTGCCCATTTAATATGATCAGAGATTTGGTCTAATTCCACAACGGTTCTTTTCTCATCACCATGAATTTCCCAAAGTAAGTTCTCACCTGTTCGATCATAAATTTTAGTTGATTCAGCTACAATACGGTCAATTACTTTATTGGGGTCAGGTAAGTCTTTGGAATACCAAGCAAAAGCGCCAATTAAAAAAATACCGCCCATTAAACTGCCAATAACAGCCAGAACCACCAGCCAGGCAATTAAACGTTTAGCTAGGGCTTTGTTTTTTTTCTTGCGCTGATATCGCTGGCTAGCAGCTTTTTGGGCTAGTCTTTTTTGTGAGATGTTTTTGCGTTTATTATATTTTTTTGTTCTTTTATTAAGCTGTGAAATGGGCATATTTTTAGTATAGTAGCCTTATTATAGCGTAATTTAAAGAAAAAATCAAGTCTTCTGGCTGGTTTTTTTTAAGAAATTTTGAGCTTGTGTATAGGTAATGGCAATAGCCAAAGCATCAGCGGCATCATCAGGTTTTGGTATTTCTTTTAATTTTAAAATATTTTTAACCATTTTTTGTACTTGACATTTATCAGCCTGGCCATAACCGCAAATAGCTTGTTTAATTTGTAAAGGGGTGAATTCATAAAGGGGCAGTTTATGTAAAATAGCAGTTAAAAGAATAACGCCTCTGGCTTGGCCGACTTGTAAAGCTGTTTTGACATTTTTAGCAAAATATAGATTTTCAACAATAATAACATTTGGTTTGAATTTTTTTATTAAAAAAGTTAAGTCTTGATGAATTTGGGCTAATCTAATAGAAAAATCTAATTTGGCTGAAGTTAAAATTGTGCCGTAGTCAATAACGGTTAATTGGGGATTGCTTTCTTTTACAAATGCATAGCCTGTTATAGCCAAGCCAGGATCAATGCCCAGGATGATTTGTTGTTTTTTTGGTTTCATTAGTTTAAGTTTAGCAAAAAAAACAAACCAAGAAAAGATTACCCCCTTAATTGTATTTTTTTTTAGAAAGTTTGGGTGGAAGATTTATTCAATATAAAAGAGCGATCCTTTGACCGCCTTTTTTATTCCTGTAAATTTGTATAATAATCATCAACATCTTCATCTTCATCCAGGGCCCCAAATAATTTTTGATTTTTTTCTTTTATTTCAGGACTAACTTTTATTTTTTCTTTAGCGATATATTCAAGGTCAGCATATTCAACTTCAAGCCCCAAATCTTCAATGCCTTTGTTAACTTTTTGTAAATCTTCCACTTTGGTATAAATAACCCAATAATCTGATTCTTTTTTTATATCTTGAGCACCTAAATCAATTATGGTTAATTCCAGCTCCTCGGGGTTTTTATCAGCTAATTTATCTGAACCTAGCCTGATTACGCCTTTTTGCTCAAATTGCCACATGACTGAATTCGGTCCACCCAAAGAACCGCCGTATTTTGATAAAAGATGTTTCATTGATTGAGAGGTGCGGTTACGATTATCAGTTAAAGCTTTTATAATTAAAGCTGTGCCGCCCGGACCAAAGCCTTCATAAAAGATTTCTTCAATTTCTTCGCCTTGTATTTCACCCGTGCCTCTTTTAATTGCCCGTTCAATATTATCTTTGGGCATATTGGCAGATTTGGCTTTTTCTATGGCTAAGCGTAGCGAGAAATTAGTTTCAGGGTCTCCGCCTTTTTCTTTAGCAGCTACAGTAATAGACCGGGCTAATTTTGTAAATAAAGAAGCCCGTTTAGCGTCAGCAGCTCCTTTAGTGCGTTTAATTGTGGCCCATTTAGAGTGTCCTGACATAACAATATTGATAAATTAATAATTATGCCCTTGGCTTTTGCTCAGGGCAGGCATTATTTGTTATTAATAGGAATATTTTGATTGTATAAGATTTTAAGGAAATTTTCAAGGATATCCACAATTTAAGTTTGCTAGTCTCAGTAAAGCTGGTATACTGAGTTTTAAGGAATAAAGGAGGTAAAAATATAAGAATAATACAATAATAATAATTACTTATGATAAATATCCCTGCTTAATTGTTTCACTAACTCATGCTAAGTGAAATGATTAGCAGGGTTTTTATATTTATGATCGTTATTTTATTAACAATTTTATTATGCGGAGCAATTCTATTGCTTTTATATCATTTACAATTATATTTTATTGCTTTATATTTTTCCTATTTTATAATTTTTACCACTTTAATTATTTTAATTTTTATTTTTATAGAGGTCTATAGAGTGATTTTTAAAGGTCATGCTCCTTATATTTGCAGCAGCAATAAATTAATAAAAAAAATTATTAAGGAAATAAATTTTAAACCTAATTCAGTAGTTTATGATTTGGGTTGTGGTGACGGTCGGTTTTTAAGACAATTAAAAAAACATAAGCAGATTCAAGGCATTGGTTACGAGTATTTTTTAATGCCTTATATAATCGGGCAGATTTATAATTTATTCAGTAAAAATAAAGTAAAGATTAAATTAAAAAATTTTTTTAAAGCTGATTTGTCTCAAGCTGATTATGTTTTTTGTTATTTAATTACGGATGAGATGGCAAAATTAGAAAAAAAATTAAAACAGGAATTAAAACCAGGTGCTTTGGTTATTTCTAATACTTTTAAATTTAAAAATTGGCAGCCGGAAAATTTTATTGTTATTAACGAAAAAAGAAAAAATGCTTTAAGTAATAAACTTTATATATATAAAAAGTAAAAATAACTACCTATTTTTTTTTAATCTTGCTATAATTTGAATATGGAAATTAGATTTAAATGGGCTAAAAAGATAAAAAAACTGATTCAAAACAATCAGTTTATTTTGTATTTGATTATTTTTTTTATAATTTATTTTGTTTTTTTATGGGTTCAAGCTAATCCCACTTTTTTAGATCCGGATTCTTTTTATCATTTAAAAATATCAAAATTAATTGCTGAACAGGGGCCCATTTGGGATTTTCCCTGGTTACAATATACGGTTTTAAAGGATTATTATATTGATCATCATTTTTTGTATCATGTTCTTGCCATACCGTTTATTAAAATTTTGGGTGATTTTGAAGGTTTGAAATTTTTTACCGTTATTTTGGCTACTTTGTTTGTTTTATTATCTTATATATTTTTTAAAAAATATAAGATTAAATATGCTGAAATTTTTACTTTAATTTTACTTTTTTCCTCAGCTTTTTTATTCCGTATATCTTTGGCTAAAGCCGTCGCCTTATCTTTGATTTTCTTATTTTTAGGAATTTATTGTCTTTTTAAAAAAAAGTATTGGCTTTTGGCCTTAATTTCTTTTTTATATGTTTGGTCTTATGGCGGTTTTTTATTGATTTTCATTGCAGCTTTTATTTTTGTTTTGGCTAAAACCATTTATCATACTTTTATAGCTCAGCCATTATGGTTTGAATTAAAAAATTTTTTAAAGTTAATCAAAATAAAAAATTATTTTAAATTATTTTTTAAAAATTTATTCAGTTTAGATAATTTAAAATTAATTTTGGCTCCCTTTTTAGGTATTATTTTAGGCCTGGTTTTAAACCCCTATTTTCCTAAAAATTTAAAATTTTATTGGCAGCAAGTAATTGAAATAGGCGTGATTAATTATAGAGGCTTGGTTAATGTTGGTGGTGAATGGTATCCTTATAGTCTTGCGGAATTAATGACCAACAGCGGTATTGTTGTTATCATTTTTATTGTTTCCGTTATTTTGTTTTTTATTTTTATAAAAAAACAAAAACCTCCCAGCATTTTCTTTTTATTGACCAGTTTATTATTTTTTGTTTTAACTTTAAAATCGAGGCGTTATGTGGAATACTTGACTCCTAATTTAGTTTATTTTTCAGCTTTTACTTGTGGTTATATTTTAGCTGAAATTAATTTTAAAAAGTTTTTAAGACAATTTAAAAAAGAAAATTATATTTTGGGTAGCTTGCTTATTTTTTTAATAATTTATATTGCGATTATTTTTCCTTGTATAATTATTCGCAATGCTTATTTAACAAGCCAAAGTTATCGCGGGGGGATTGAATATCAGCGTTTTGAAGGTATAGCCAATTATTTAAAGCAAAAAAGCCGGCCAGGCGATATTGTTATGCAGACTGATTGGGATGATTTTCCCATGCTTTTTTATCATAATCATCAAAATTATTATATTATTGGGCTGGATCCCACTTTTATGTATAATTATGATGCTGATTTATATAATTTGTTTACCGAGATTACAACCGCCAGAAAATTTGACAATTTATATAATGAGGTTAAAAATAAATTTAAAGCCAAATATTTCATTGTTGATGCGGATCGTGGGCAATTGAAACGTAATTTGCAAAGGTATAGTGGATTTGTTCAAGTCTATGAAGATCAGGACGGCACTATTTTTAAATTAACCAAATAATATGAGGATTTTATTTGTTTTGCCGGTTTATAATGAAGAAAAGATTATAAAAGAAAATCTTTTACAGCTAAATACTTATTTAGCGGATAATTTGGTTGACGAATATTTAATAGTTGTGGCTGATAATAATTCAACTGATCGTACAGCAGAACAGATACAGAAATTGGTAGAGCAAAATAAAAATATTTATTATTTTTTTATTAAACAAAAAGGCAAGGGTTTGGCTATAAAAGCAGCGTGGCAAAAGTATATTGATAGTTTTGATGTTTTTATTTTTATGGATGCTGATCTGGCCACTGATTTAAGCGCCACAAATGGCTTAATTCAAGAAATTAAAAACGGTGCTGATATGGCGATTGGTTCAAGATATTTAAAAGAAGCAAAAGTTAAAAGAACTGTTTTACGTCGTTTATTTTCTTTAGTTTATCGCTTATTTTTAAAAATATTTTTAGGCACAAAGATAAAAGATTTCCCTTGTGGATTTAAAGCCGTTACCCCCAGAATTGTAAAAGAGATTATTCCCCAAATTAAAAATAATACCTGGTTTTTTGATACTGAAATGGTATATTTAGCGGAAAAAAACAACTATAAAATAAAGGAAGTGCCAGTTAAATGGCACGAACCCAGAACTAAGGGAAATAAAAGCCGAGTTAATTTGCTTAAAGTTTCTTGGCAATATTTTAAAGAGGTTTTACGTTTAAAGTTTAAAGATTAATTTAGACTAATTTCAGCTAAAACTTGGATTTGATCAAAAATATTAGTAATAGAACAGATATTATTTTGTTCCACGCCCCCCTGAATATCAATAATTTGGAATTTGTTAAATTTTCCCGGATTATAAAAATTCATCTGAATAATTTGATCGGTTCGCCATTCACTGGTCGGATAAAGCCCATAACCCAAAGGATAAATTTGTTGATTCATTTCAATAAAATAATTTTTAGAAATTGGTTTTAAAGATTTAAAATATAAAGAAATCCGATTATTGTTTGAATTATAACCTAAAAATTCAATTTGCTGGTCAATAGATTGATTTTGTTGATTTTTAATTTCAGGCAATTGATCATAAATTTTATATAAAGTTAAATTTGAGTCTATGTTTTTTTGCCATAAAGCTAAATTTTGTTTAGCTTTTTTTAATTGATAATTATTTGTTTTTATCAGCGCTCTTAAAGTGTTATCGCCTTGGTAATAATTATTAGTGTATCGTTGCTTATATTGAAATTTATAACTGATAAAGTCATTAAAATTAATTAATAAATATTGGGTATCTTTGGGAATTTGATATTGGCCTTGCTCATATTGCTGCTGGTTTAAAAAAGTATAATTTAAAGAATAAATTTGTTGCCTAGAAGATAAAGACGTAATTAAATCATAAGTTGTTATTACCGAAGATTGAGCAGGTATTTGCTTGATAAATTCTTTTTTTAGGGTGACTTGCTGATAATCAGTTGTTATTACCGCTTTTATTAATGGTATAAGCGGACCCAAGATTAAAAAGTTATAAATTAATCCGATTATTAAAATCGTTAGAATAACTGTTTTGTATTTTTTATAAAGACTAATAAATTTTTGATTTGTCAATAAATATTTTAAAGAAAAAATTGCGGCCAAACTAAACGTAATTAAAAAAATAGCCGCATAATGTGATTGTAAAATAGATTCACCAGAATATCTGGCTAAAATAATCTGCATAAACATGCCTAAGCTTAAAAGTAAATATTTAGGCCGGAAAATGGGCAGAAATAAAAATATAAAAAATAAGCCTAAAATTAATTCAAAAAAATGGATATTAATAACCCTTTCCAAAACCAAATTAAATTTTAAAAAGAAATTAATAAAAATTTCATAAAGATTATTGCCCAGCCATTGATAATAAATTAAAAATTTATAATCTTTACTGCTGGCAAAGTCGGCTGAAATTTTTAAAGCAGTAAAAAAGTAAAGGCTGCTAAGAATTAGCGGTGTTAATATCCATTTAAATTTTTTCTTATCCAAAACAGCTACTAGGCCAAACATAAAAATAACAAAAGCCACGTCCTCTCGGATTAATAAGCTTAAACCGGCTAAAGCTAAAAAAGCTTTAAAATTATTATTTTGATAAAAATAAAAAGTCCAAAAAATAAAAAAAGGCAGAAAAGCCAGCAAATGGAATTCATACAAATTCATATTTAAAGTTGCCGGATTAAACAAGTAGAGGACAATAATCAAAAGTGTTGGTAATCTTGACAAATGCTTTTTAGCAATTAAAAATAAAGGAATAGTGGCTAAAGCAATAAAAAAAGTTTGTAAAAAAAGCAGGCTTAGGGGATGGGGTAAAAGGGAATAAAACGGTAATAATAATAAAATAATCGGGGTAAAATGATCTCCCAAATAAGAAGTGGGGTGAATTGTAAATTCAAATAAATCACCCAATGAAGAATTATAAAAAACCTGATTAAAAATCGCCAAATCCAAAGCATTATAATTAAAAGTCTGGTATTTGAATAAGCAAAAGCCAAACACTAAGGCTATATAAATAATAACTAAAATTATAGTAATTTTAGCTAATTTTGGCCAGGTTAAATTTTGTAGATAATTTAACATAAATTATTATAATTGTAGCTTAAAAAAAAATAAAAATAAAGACGGTGTTGACTTTTTTGTTAAAATATGCTATTATTATAAAATGATTTGGCTTTTGTAAAAAAACATTAACTCCTGAAAAATAGGAGTAAAGGAGGAACAAAATGAAAAAGGTCTGGATTATGGTTTTGCTCAGCGTTTTGGTTATCGGCAATCTGGCCTGTTCAACTAAGATCAAGAGAAGCGGTAACGGTGATGTTTCGGTCAGGACTTATGATAGAGCCGTGGCGGCCGAAGCCATAGATGACGAGAACGATTATGTTCTTGGTCCGCGAGTGGCTAAAGTTATTGAGGAAAATTCTCAGGCCACGGTTGTTACGCCGGGATTTACCTACATCGGAGATGGCAGTGACGGTGATCAATCCGGTATTTTTGAGAATTATGCCGAGTTTGATATCAAGGTCACTTTTGTCGGGCCTTTGCCAAGCAAAGAAAAGTATTCTGTTGTTATCCCGGCTAAAAGCTTTGCCAGGCTTAATCTTAGTCCTGGTAAATACGATTATTCTGTTGAACGACAAGTTCATCGGAAAAATATTTTGCTGATCGCTTCGGCCGACGCGATTATTAATCGTAAAGGAGCTGATCGGCATTCCCGGCTGGCTAACCAGGACGTGGATTTTGTCTATTGGTACAAGCCATAACTCCTTTTAAGCAAAGGGGCGGTTCTAGTAAGAACCGCCCCTCTTTTTTTATTTAAATTTGTTTTTTTAACCACCGCCACCGGTTTGGCCGGTATCACCATCCGAACCAGTATAACCAGGACCTGAACTTTCAATTACAGCATTTAAAATAAAGCTGGCAATAGCATAAGACATAACAATAATGGCTACGCCAATAGTTGCCGCGATAATGGTTTGTTTGGCTTTTTTGATCTGATCTTCTTTGCCTTGGGCTGTCATGTATAAATAACCGCCGTAAATCAAAAGAGCGACAAATAAAATACCTAATAAAGTTAAAGCCGATTTGATTATTAAAGCAGCTAATTGAGCCGGTGGTTTGGGTTCGCCACCATAAACCATGTCGCCAAATGATTGAACTCCGCCGCTAATACCTTCTGCCGGATCAGGGGATTGTGCTGCAACCAGACCTGTTAGCAGAAAAATACCTGTAGAAATTATTAATAAAATCGTAATTATTTTTTTGATTTTCATAATATTTAAAATAATTAGGGGCAATTTGAGACACCGCCTTCTTGTATACATTTAGATTCATGAGCATTGCAAAAAGTAGTTTGTGAACAACAGGAATTACTAACACTGCCATAAACTCGAAAACGATATTCACAACAATTAATGGAATAATAATTAAGCGAGCCTGAATTTTCACAATCTTCGTTATAAGAAGGAGTTACTTGTCCTGGTGATTCTAGAGTACTGGTTACAAAAAAAGTAATAGAATAACCAGTCATAATAATTATTATACCGATTACTGCTGCAACTAAGGTTTTTTTGCTTTTTTTTATTTTTTCGTCTTCGCCCCTTGAAGTCATGTAAAGAAATCCGCCGTAAATTAATAAAGCAACAAAAATAACTCCGACTAAAGTTAAAAGAGCTCTGACTACGTTGGCAGCGATTACTTCAGGCGGATCTTGAGCCAGACCTTCAACTTGACGGCCAGTATTTTCCAGGCCTTGCTGAAAACTGCTGGTGGCATCAACTTCTAAAGCAAAACAAAAACCAAATAAAACAAGAATAGCAAGGATTAATAGAGTAAGAAAATTTTTCATAAAAAAAAAGTAATTAAGGTGTTTGTTCAATTGCTTGAGTAACAAAATAAGCAATTGAATAAGCACTGGCTACAATAGCTAGGCCGATAACAGCTCGAATAATCAGTTTTTTAGCTTTTAAAATTTTATCATCATTTCCACCGGCTGTCATCCAAGAATAACCGCCATAAATGATCAATATAAAAAAGACGATCCCGATTAAACCTAATAAGGTTCTGACCACAGCACTGGCTAAAAGAGTCAGGTCAGGAGTTTTTTGGACCCCGGCTTCATCAGCAGTCCGGCCGGCTAGATTACCGGCATCACCAATATCAAGATCCTCAGCCATAATAAAATGATTGGCGAAAGTTAAACTTAAACTGATTAATAAAGTTATACCAATTAAGCTGATTAAAATTTTTCTCATAGAAAGAATATAAAAATTTAATTGATTTTTTTGAATAATTATTCTGTTTCATCAGGTTTATCAGGTACTTGGCAGCAAATTTGACCGGTACAGCCAAAATCATTACAATTACCGCCAGGACAGTCACCGTCATAAGTACATGTAACTCCGTCAAGTTCGCCACCAGCGCAAACATTTAAGATATTGCCATTTTTTTGTGAACAAGAATAAAGTGTCTCGCAAACACCACCTAAATCAGCACAGCCTTGACCAGTCGCACCAGGACTGGCGGTTTCACCTTCTTGTTCTACATCTTCAATAGTTGAACTTATAAAAAAAGTAATAGAATAAGAACCAATGATTACCAAAACTCCGATGATTGAATAAATTATAGTTTTTTTGGCTTTGCCGACTTTTTCTTCGTTCCCGCCAGCTGTCATCCAGGTAATACCGCCATAGACCATCAAGATAACCAAAAGAGCGCCAACGAGTGTTAAGGCTGCTTGAATAACTTCAGCCACAATTTGGCCTGGATCTGTTTGGCTTAAACCTGTTTTAGAAGCGGTCTGGCTGTAAAAGCCTTGTATGTCGCCAAATTGAAAAGCCAGAGCCGAATTAAAAACAAGAAAAAGCCCGATAATTAAAATTAATAAAATTAAAAAAGTTTTTTTCATGTAAGTAAATTATACTTTTTATTGGCCAAAAACACCAAAAACAATACTGGTGATGGCATAAGCACTGCCCAAAATTACAGCCCCGATAATTGCCCAGATAATAACATCTTTGCCTTTTTTGACTTTTTCTTGATTCCCGGCTGCAGTCATGATATAAATACCGCCGTAAATAATTAAGAATAAGAAAATTGAACCGCTTAAAGCTAAAGCTGCCCCGGCAAAACTGCCTAAAAAAGTAGCAATGCCGGCACCGCCTTCTTCTCCCTGGCCTGGTAATCCTGCTTTTTGGGCGGCTGTACCTAAACCATAATCACCCGCTAAAGCATGCTGAACAATAAACAGGTTTGCCAGTAAGGCAAAAAAACTTAATTTATTTAGATTTTTATATTTTAGTTTCATAATTTTTTAATTTAAACTTTTAAGGGTAGGAAATTAATCCTACCCTTAAAAAAGATTAGCCAGTTTATTCAGCAGTTGCTTCTAGTAAAGAGTTAAGTACAAATTGAGCAATAGCATAAGCTGTTAAGATAATAACCAAGCCAATAATACCGGAAACAATCAACTTTTTAGCTTGTTTGACATTTTCATCATTACCGCCGGCTGTCATCCATTTAAAGCCGCCTAACAGGATAATAACAACTGCTACTATACCTAAAAGGCCCATAGCAACATTAATAATTCGGGCAACAGTTACACGGATATCCTGGGTACCTAATTGAATTACATCTGCAATTGTGTTTAAACCTACGTTAGGCGGTGTCCCAACAGCAGCAAGGGCTAATTGCGGTGCAACTACAAGGCTAAAGATTGTTAAAAGATAAACAAAGATTAAACCTTTTTTCATTTTTTTAGACCTTTCTTAAATGCTTAATCTAAAAAAATCAAGCATTTGATTTAAATTATTTTATTAAATTATTTTTATTGTAAAATTACAAACTAACTATATTATACAATATTTTAAAAAATTAACCAAATAAACTGTTAATATTTTTTTATCTGGCATTACAAGCAGGTATCTATTTAAAAATAATCAATTTAATATAGACCAAGTTTTTGTCTAAGGGATTTCCCATTCACAGCAAATATTCCATTTATCTCCCGGGCATAGGCCTGTTTTGCAGTTTGTAAATCCGAGCTTATTGGCACATTCTAAAACTGAATCTGTTTTTAAACATGTAGTTCCAACACTATATTCCATTAAGTTCATGCAAGCCCAAAGTTCATCGCCTGTTCCAGAATCTTCACATCTTGTCTCAGACGTTGTAGTTGCGCTGCCTCCATTATTGCCCCCCCCCGCCTTCAATGCCAGTAATAATAAAATCAACCAAAACATAACTGCCCAGAACCACAGCTACCCCGATTGTTGCCCAGATTAATACGTCTTTGCCTTTTTTGATCTGGTCTTGTTTGCCGGCTGAACTTAATAAGATAATACCGCCATAAACAACCATAAATAAAGCCAAAGCACCGACTACGCTTAAAACAGCCTTGACAACACTGCCGATAATTTGCGGTATAGAAGTATCTTGACCAACCGGACTTAAACCGCCAAAAGAAACACTGGTCCCGCCACCACTGCCTGGGGATGGGCTGGGAGAGGGGCTAGTACTTAGAGCACGTTCACAGCAAGTCATGGTGAGATGAGGATCGGAACAATTTAATTGCCCAATATCTTTCCAGGGGGAGACGCAGTTGCCTTTGGGTTGGCAAATTCTTTGAGCTGTTGCGTCACTTTTACATTCTGTTTGAGCTTGGGTAGGAGATACTATAAAAACTAAGCTGGTTAATAAAAGCAATAAACTGATTATAATAATTTTTTTCATAATAAAATGTAAATTATTAAACTTAATTAAGCGCCAGCAGTTAAGCCGGAAATAACAAAAGAGACCAAGGCATAACTTGCCAGTATCACGGCAATACCAATAATAGCCCAGATCAGTACGTCTTTGCCTTTTTTGATTTGATCCTGCCTGCCCCCGGAACTTAAAAGTAAAATACCGCCATAGACAAACATAAATAAAGCAACTGCGCCGATTATACCCAAAACCGCTTTAATTACATTACCAATAATAGTGGGTACATCGGTTTCACCAACCGGGCTGACATCAGCCAGGTTGACAGTGCCACCGGAAGGTGTGCCCGTGGGAGAAGGAGAAGGCGATGGAGACGGAGAGGGGGAAGGACTAGCTGCTAAAGCAGGAGTAG
>WJKP01000003.1 GCA_014729025.1 Candidatus Buchananbacteria bacterium | reverse complement strand
TTTGTATTTATCTACTTGTCGGTACCACTTAAATCGTTCTTCTCTATCATATTTTGTCTTGTTCATATACTTAAATTTAATAGTTAACATGTGTTACCCTTAAGTATACTCTTTGTAACCCCATGGTGTTAACTGTACAAGCTCTTGACAAATTCCTTTATTATGCTAAGCTAAAATATAAGCCAATTGTGCTTTAAAAAGGAGGGAAAATAATGGATAAAGCACTTGTTAATCCTGTTTTTAATAAAATAGCTTACTTCCATTTTTTAGCTGGAGGTGATGACACAAGCCAAACAGCAAGAATGCCCTTAAAAAAAGGTGAAATGGTTTCACCCCAGGAAAAGGGACTTTTAGAACAATACTTTCTTTCACTACTGTCTGATAAAAAAGCCCGCGTAAGCATAGGTATTATCAGTAATAACACCTTAACCGTCAGCTTTAGTGGTTTCACCAAGAATGAATTCAATGATATTGAAAACATTTTAAAAGAAATGATCCAAAAATAAAAAGCACCCGCAAAGATACAGGTGCTTTTTTATTATTATTTAATTATTAAAATGGAGAAGGAAAATATTCACCTATTTTATTATTTAACTTTTCACGTTCTTTTTCTATCTGATCCAAAGAACCAATTCTATTTTCTAAAATCTGCCCAATAAAAGCTAAATTTTTAACATCAAAAATTTCCGAAACATCTAAAGCCTTAAAATCTTCAAGCATTTTTTTTAATTGCTCTCTTTTTTCTTCTGACATTTGCCCATATTCAAATTCTTGTTTAGCTAAAGATTCTAATTCCCAGTCAATAATTTGTGATAATTTATCTTTAATATTTGAAAGTCGTTCTTCAATAATTTTAGCCGAAACATCGTCGTCAACTAATTCTTGGCCTCTTAAATATTTAATATTATTTTCATCCATTAACTCATCAAAAGTACTGGCATAAGAAAGATACACCCTATCAAACGGTAACTCAATATCTTCACCGGTTGCTTCATCATATTGAGTCTTGGTCTTTTTCATAAAATTATCTATTTTTTTAAATTTTTGCTCCAATTTATGTCTTTCAATTAAATCTTTAATTATATCTTTATCCAAATTGTTAGAAATTGATTCTAATGTTTCAATAAAACTTTCAATATCAGTATTTTTAATATCAAAAAATAAATGCAATTTAGCTGACTCAGCCCCTTCTTCTTTTTTAATTTTAAAATATTCCTGTAAAATCGGCATTAAATCAATATCTTTTAAAGCTTTTAAATTATTAGTTAATCCTTCTCCTTCTGGGATTAATTCTTTTAAACTATCATCTACGGGCTTACCTTGAACTAAATTACGAATATCATCATAAAGATAAAAAGCTGTTTCCTTGGCTAATTGTTGCTTTTTTTCAATATCTTGTTCGGCTGAATCATCTTTTAACTCGGCCTTTTCTTGTTCTGATAAATCAAAAACGTCCTCAAAAGCAAACTCATCTTCGCCTTGATTATTATTAACCGGTTTTTCACCATTAGCCATAAATATTAATTATTGTTTAAATCGATATTGTAACGCTTCAGCCAAATGTGTCATTTGAATGTCTGTTTGATTAGACAAATCAGCTATAGTACGAGCCAATTTTAAAATCCGATGATAAGTCCTGGCTGAAAGTTGAAATTGATTAACTGCATTTTTTAATAAAGCTTTTCCCTGATTATCTATTTGACAAAATGCTTTTATCTCAGGGGCTTTTATCTCACTATTATACATTATTTGCGTCAATTTGTCAAACCTGTTTTCTTGAATTCTACGGGCTTTTTCAACTCGCTGCCTGATCTCAACAGAACCTTCAGCCACTTTTTCTTTGGTTAATTCTTCAAAACTTAACCGAGGCACCTCGATTTGCAAATCGATCCTATCAATTAAAGGCCCGGAAATTTTTTGCTGATATTTAATTATTTGACCAGGTGAACAAGTACATTGCTTTTCCGGATCTGAAGCAAACCCACAAGGGCAAGGATTTTGAGCAGCAATTAAAATAAAACTAGCCGGATAAGTCAAAGTTCCTGACGCTCGGGAAATAGAAACAATCCCGTCTTCCAACGGCTGTCGTAAATTTTCTAAAACTTTACGGGGAAATTCAGTAAATTCATCTAAAAATAAAACACCCCGATGAGCTAAACTAATTTCACCAGGCCTGGGAATCCGGCCACCGCCAACCAAAGCTACTCCCGAAGAAGAATGATGAGGTGACCGAAACGGTCTAGATTTGATTAATGGTTGGTTATGAGCTAATAAACCAGCCACACTATATATCTTAGTTACTTCCAAAACTTCTGCCAAAGTCATTTGCGGCATAATTGAACTAACTGCCTGTGCCAATAAAGTCTTACCTGAACCAGGTGGCCCACTCATTAAAATATTATGAGCACCGGCTGCGGCAATTTCTAAAGCGCGCTTAACATGTTCCTGGCCTTGAATATAAGCCATATCAACGCTAAATTCTTCATTTTTAAAATCAAGCGGCGCTTGTTCTTTGAGCGGCTGTATTAAATTTTTCTTAAGTAAATGTTCCACTATTTCAATTAAATTACGAATCGGATAAATATTTAAATCTTTTATTAAACTGGCTTCTTGAGCATTAATCCAGGGTAAAAAAATATTTTCAAAACCTTGTTCTTTAGCAAAAATCACGGCCGGTAAAATCCCATTGGTATGGCGCAAATTACCTTCCAAAGATAATTCACCGATAAACAAGCTTTTTTGTAAATTTATATCTAATTCCAAAGTATTAACTAAAATTCCCACTGCCATGGCTAAATCATAAGCTGCGCCCTCTTTTTTCAAATCAGCCGGCGCCAAATTAACAATAATTTTTTTAGTGTAAGGATAATCAAAATTACAGTTTTTAATGGCTAAACGGATCCTGGCCTTAGCCTCCTGGACAGCCGTATCTCCAAGCCCCACAATAAAAAAATCAGGTTTTCCCATAGAAACATCGACCTCAACTTCAACCAGCTGAGGATTTAAACCAATAACTGCCACTGAGTTTAATTTAGTTAACATATTATAATTTTACTTTTTTATTGCCTGAGAGTCAAAAAAGCCCTGATTTAACAAGGCTATTTTTTATGTTTAAATAATTCTATGGGGGATTGACAAGGTTGCTGTGCTTGCTCTTATTGTGTTTGCTGCTATTCAAGCGGTGTTTGGAATTTTTATAGTTGTGGAGGCTGTCCTGGCTTTAATTTGCTTATTTACTTTTTCCAAATCTTTTCTTTTACTTATTTTTTAAAATTTAAAATTAAATAAATAATAATACCTGTTACTATCATTGCATCAGCCAGATTAAAAACCGGCCAGATAAAAATATTAATATAATCAATCACATAACCAAAAATCAAACGATCCAATAAATTACTTAAAGAACCCAGGATAATTAAAGAAAGCGCAATTAATTGTCCGATTTTTTGCTGAAATAAACTTAAATACCAAAAAAAACTTAAACAAATTAAAATAAAAATTACCAAAATAATAATTAAAGTTTGGGGCAGGGGCAAGCCAAAAGCAATATTTGGATTGGTAAAAAAATCTATTTGTAATAAACCAGAAAAAAAATAAAATCCCTGTCTAGGAATTTTATTTAAAATAATATAATATTTGATGATACTTTCAACAATAAATAATGCTAAACCAAGACTAATAACTAAAAAAATTTGCTGCTGAAATTTTTTAAACATTATTACTGACTGGTTAATTTTTCCTTACATTCAATACAAGCGCTGGAAACAGGCCTCGCCAAAAGTCTTTGCTCAGAAATTTGCTGACCGCAATAATTACACTTACCGTAGGTACCTTTTTCTATACGATCTAAAGCTTTATTAATATCACGTAAAGTTTTTTCTAATGAATATTCAACTGATAAATTATCCGTATAACCGGCTATTTCATTAGCGTTTTCATCTTCTTTATCACCAAAATCAGGGAACTTAGAACGATAATTATCTTTAATATGATCGTCTTTTTGAGTAAAACTGGCTAATTCAGTTTCAATCTGTTCTTTGCGTTCCATTAAATTCTTTTTAATTTTTTCTAAAGTAGATTTTTTCATAATTTTAAGTTTTTATTCCTATTTTTATTATATCAATCATTATAAATTAATAAAATAAAAAAATCAAGCCTTAAATGTCAAGTTATTTTATAATTAAAAAAATTTAAACAAATGAAAAAGAGCCGAAATTGGCCCTAATGTTTTACTTTGTGGCCTGCCGGCTCTTTTGTCAACCTCATTTGACTAGTATCCGCCCATTACGGCGACCTACTAATATAATTAAATGCAGGTTGCATAATCACCTACCTATGAGCATTGTTAGGTGAAACACCTTTTACCGCTTTAAGGCTGTTAAGCCATATCTAATTAACCAATAATTTTGTTTGTTTTTATTTTCGTGGTGCTCACGGTCACCAGATAAAACAGTAAAAGGCAGAGAAATGTTGCCAAAACGATTTATTTTCGCAAAATTTCCCTAAAACTTTTTTTAAATAACAATTTTTATCTTGTATTATCATTATAGCAGTTTCTGGACACCCTGTCAATTTTTAATTGTGAATAAAAATATAAATTTTGCTAATATTAGCAAAATTATATTTTAAATAAAAAAGTTACTATTTACTAATTACTAATTACCAATTATTAATTACTATTTTTTATCCCCATAAATATCCCCAGATTATCCACAAAAACTTTAATCTTATTCTAAGCATAGCCAAATTTGCCCATTATCAACATTCTCATTAAGCTTTAAATACTTAAAATACTTAAAATAAGGCCAATATTGGCTTAAATAATTGGTTTTTACTAATAAATTTTGTTTAAAATCAGGCTTATTTACAGAACAATGCTCATTAATTATCTGAACATTTTGATTAAGTAAATAATTTTTAATTATTTGGCTTGAATTAGCTAAAAATAATTGCTGATCATTAATATAATAAGCAAATTCCAAATTAGCCTGTTTGATTGTTTTTAAGCTACTATTAAATATTTTTTCTTGTTGAAACTCTAAATTATCTGGATTTTTAATTATTTGAGTAATATAAGTATAATCTGGCAACATTTTTTCTCTTTCAATTGGATTATTATAAGCTATATATTGTTTAATAATTTGTTCTAATTTTAATATTTTAGCTTCCCGATCATTTATTTCTACTAAATTTAAACCTAAAATCCAATTATTGTCCTGATCAACTATTATTTGAGCTTGATCAGCAAATAGGGCCAAGACATCTTGCTGCCAATCAAAATTATAAATATTGGCTAAATAATTTTTATTATTCTCTATTCTTTGCCCAACCAAAGGATCAATCACGGATAATAACTCTAAAATATCAGTAAACTGCTGGTTAGCTTGATAAAAACTAAAGCTGTATAAAAAATTATCAGGTACTTTATCCAATAAAAACTGCTGATTGGTACTATTTTTTAAATTTTGACTTTCTAAAACCAATTTATTATCAATTATTTGCCAGCCTAAATATATATCATTTAAATTATCGGCGTTTAATGAAGCAATCATTAATTTAACTGGTAAATCCGGTATTTTAGTTAAATTATTATTAAACCATTCTATATTTAAATATGATTTTGCCAAATAATCCAAATCAAACTTTTTTAAATTTAATAAAACATTCAAATCAGCAAGTAAAGAGCTTGCTTCTTGACGATTAATTTTTTTAACTTGTTCAATAAGCTGATTAGAATTGCTAATAATTAAAATATTTTTTTCCAAAACACTATTATTAAAAACTGCGTAATTTAAACCTGATTGTTCAATTAATTTTAATTTATTATCCAAGTCAATAACTTGCGGTTTTAAATTAAAAACTAATAAATAATCAAATTGTAAATCAGCTGATTCCTGTCTGGGAACAATGGCCAAAGCAGAATTATAAGCAACAAATTGGTTTAAAGTATTTAAATCAAAATTAGGCAAATTATAATCGTTTTGTAATTGATTAACAAAATCAGCAATCAAGGGTTGTTTTAAAATTTCTTCATTTAAATGAAAAGTTGAATAAAAAACAGCCTGTTTGGGCACATATTTAATTAAATTATCTTTTTTAAAATATAAATAATAATACAAAAAAAGGGCAATTACAGTTATAATCATAATCACCCCTAAAAATTTTGCCAAAAATATAAGTAATCTTTTCTGCCAAATAGTCATGTAAAAAGTATAGCAAAAAACCCAAAACCTGCAAATATTGACTTTAAACAAAACAAAAAAGGAAGACGCCTAGGCGCCTTCCTTTTTTATTTGAGTTTATCTATCTCTTTTTTTAAAAAAAGGCTTACTGTTTCCACCTCTTTTCTGATCATAACCTCTATCATTGTTTCTGTTAAATCCACCGGGGCTAGCCGCCGGTCGTTTAGGTGTTTTACCGCCTTCTAATAAAGCTAAACTGATTTTATTATTAACCGGATCAACTTCTTCAACTTTGACTTTAACCTTATCACCTTCATTTAAAACATCTGTCACTTTATCTATTCTAAACGGTGCCATTTTAGAAATATGGACCATACCATCTTTGCCAGGCAATAATTCAACAATCGCCCCAAAATCCATTATTCTAATGACTTTACCTTCATAAGTTTCACCGACTTCAATATCCTTACAAATTCTTTCAACCCATTCAATGGCTTCGGCCGCTTTAGCCGCATCAGTTGAAGTTACCATAACCAAACCATCCTGTTCAATATCAATATTAACACCGGTTTTATCAACTATTTCATTAATCATTTTACCGCCCGGACCAATCACGTCTTTAATTTTAGCCGGATCAATCGTGATAGTAGTTATACGCGGAGCATAAGGTGAAAGTTCTTTGGGCTGCGGAATAGTTTTATTAATACCCTCAAGAATTTGATTCAAAGCTTGTCTGCCTTGATTTAAAGTTTTCTCTACCATTTCCATAGTCAAACCGTCTGTTTTAGTATCCATTTGAATAGCTGTTAAACCGTCTTTGGTGCCGGTAATTTTAAAATCCATTCCGCCCGGCCCGTCTTCCAAATCCTGTATATCTGTTAAAATTTTATAACCGCCATTACCATCAATTGCCAAACCCATGGCAATCCCGGCAACCGGTGCTTCCAAAGGTACACCTGCGTCAAGTAAAGCCAAAGTTGAACCACAAGTAGCGGCCATTGAACTTGAGCCATTAGATCCCAAGGTTTCAGAGACTAGCAAAATAGTATAAGGGAAATCTTGTTTTTTCGGGATAACCGGAAACAAAGCTTTTTCCGCCAAAGCTCCATGTCCAATATCACGCCGGCCAATCCCGACTCTTTTGACTTCACCAACAGAAAAAGGCGCAAATGTATAATAATGAATATAACGTTTTTCACCTTCTTTTTCCATAGTATCTAAAAGCTGAACATCACCAGGCGAACCTAAAGTTACATTGGAAAGAACCTGGGTCTCACCTCTTTGAAATAAACCTGTCCCATGGGTTCTTTTTATGACACTTGTTTCAAATAACAATGGCCTAATCTCATCAAGCTTACGACCATCGACCCTGACTTCACGTTCCATTATAGCTGATGAGATTTTTTTCATAACTAATTTATCAGCTTTTTGTACTGCGTATTCGATTAAGTCTTCATCCACTCCTTCATCAATTAACTGTTTTTCCAATTCAGCTGTTAATTCATGTAAACCATGTTTACGCAAAGCTTTAGTTGGTTTTTTTTCTGCTAATAAATAAGGTGTGACTTTTTCACTGACAAATTCATCAACCTTTTTGATTATTTCTTCTTTAGCTTTTAAAGTCTCTTCTGTTTCTTTAGGCATTAAATCCAAACTACTTAATTTTTCTTTACCGACTTTTTCAACCAATTCATTGATTACTCCGACAATATCAGTAAAAGCGTCATTGCCAAAAGCAAAAGCTTCCAGCATTTTTGCTTCAGGCACTTGTTCGGCCTGTGATTCAACCATAATAATTTTATCAGTCGTACCTGCTAATGATAATTTAAAAGGACTAGGCTCCAGTTGGCTGACTGTCGGATTTAAAATAAACCCATTTTCATCAGCGCCGATATTTAAGCCGGCAATCGGGCCATCCCAAGGTATATCAGAAATAGCCAAAGCAGCTGAAGCTGCAATTAAACCAACCATAGCTGATTCGTTTTCCCCGTCATAAGATAAAACTGTTAAAATAACCTGAACTTCATTCCTGATTTGTTCATCAAATAAAGGCCTGATTGCCCGATCAATCATTCGACCGTTTAAAACAGCTTCATCAGTCGGCCGTCCGTCACGTTTTATAAAACGAGACCCTTTAATTCTGCCGGCAGCATAAAATCTTTCTTCAAACTCAACTGTTAAAGGGAAAAAATCCAAACCTTCCCTAGTTTCCTTGGAAATAACCGCCGTACCCAAAATAACCGTATCACCATAAGATACAGTTACGCTACCATTGGCTTGATTAGCGAGTTTACCGGTTTCAATAACCAATTTGCGACCGGCAATTTCTTTTTCTACACGAAAAATTTCTGGCATATTTAATTTTCCTTTATGAGGACTGATCAACAGGCGACTGAACTTGTTTAATAACAAGTTTCAGGTTGTCTGTCGATCAATCCATTATTAGTAATTAATAATCAGCAATTAAGTATAATTAAAAAATTAATTGCCAATTTCTAATTCCTAACTATTTTTTTCGGCTTTGTTTGGACTGCTTAGCTCGACTAGAATAACTTTTTAATAAAAATCTTGTTTTATTCTCTGATAAATCAAAATAATCATCAACATCTTCAATTAATTTCGCCGAAGTGCTTTGACTAAAAGAAACCAATTCAACTAAGCAACCTTTATTTTCCTGCAAATAACGAACTAAAGGAATAAAATCACCGTCACCAGTCACTAAAATAATCACATCCAGCTTATCAGCCATTTTAATCGCGTCAACCGCCAAACCAACATCCCAATCACCCTTTTTAGCCCCGCCAGGAAAAACCTGTAATTCTTTGGTCTTAACTTCAAAACCTTGTTTGCCTAAAATTTCCAAAAACTTTTTTTCCTCTCCGCCAGTTGTAATAATACCATAAGCAACCGCCCTGATTAGTTTACGATTAGCAGTAGCTTCTTTTAAAATTTCTTGAAAATTAACATTGGCTTGATACAAATTTTTAGCTGAATGGTACATGTTTTGGACGTCTACAAAAACGCCGATTCTTTGTTCTTTATGTTTGATCATATATTTGTATATGGCAAATAGCTTATAATCTTACTATTTGCCAATTAAAAACCCCGTTGGCACGGGGCAATCTGTTATTTTTTAGCAGACACTTTTATTTTTAAAGCTTGAGTTAATTTTTTATAAGAATCCGGATCTTCTCTTAATAAATAGGTTAATAATTTTTTTCTTTCCTGGACTTTTCTGATCAAGCCTAAGCGAGACGAGTAATCATGTTTATGTTTTTTCATGTGTGAGGTTAACTGTTTGATTTCTTCGGTTAAAATCGCGATTTGTACTTCCGGTGAACCAGTATCAGTCTCATGAGTGCGGTATTTTTTTATCAGCCGCTCTTTTTTTTGTTTAGTTAATGGCATAGTAAATTCTTTCTAGTACGCTTATCCGAGTCAAGGAGCCAATTCCTTAACCAAGAAAACGTTTTTACTTAATTAAAGTTAGTAAAAGCTTAACATTTTAATATTAAATCGTCAAGTTCTTAACTTGTTTTCAAAATAATGCGTAAATAAAAAATTGACTTTAAAAAATGTTTTTGCTAAATTAATATCTTAAGTACCTTAAAATCATAAATCAGGAGGGGAATAATGAAAATGCAAATTAAGACTGATGGAATCATTCGCTCAAGTCTGCTTAGTCAACAAGGAGTGATTCATGGTTTTTCCACCAAACAAATTGGCAATATGTCATTTGACCGATCTCAAAAAGGCCGAGCCAACAATAATCAGCAAATATTTTTTCAAAAACTAGGCATTGATTTAAATCAAACAGCTGTATTTTTCCCACCAGTCAGGCATTCTACTAACGTTGCTTTGGTTAGCAAATCAGACAAAAACAATGGGCGTATTATTTTAAACGACCAAAGCCAAGAAATTATTATCTTGGATAGAGAAAAAGCTCAACCAGGCATAGATAGTTGTATCAGCTTTAATTATAATACTTTCTTGGCTATCTTGCCTGCTGATTGCGCTCCGGTTATGCTTTTTGAACCCCTGACTAAATTTTTCGGATTAATCCATGTTGGTAGTCTTGGTTTAAAAAACAATATTATTGAAAAAACTTTTGACTGCCTTAAAAAACACTGCGAAATTCCAGCCAGGCATTTTTATTGCTACATTGGTCCTTGTATTTGCAAAAACTGCTACACCCACCAAGTTGATTTGCGTAATTTAATTGCTGGCCGACTTTTTGATATTGGGGTTTCAGGCAGCAAAATGGAAGTCAGTCAATTATGCACGGCCCATGATGAACAGCTATTTTTCTCTCATCATCGTGCCCAAAAATCAGGCAAAGATCAGGCAGAAGGCCGTAACATGGCTATTATTGGTTTAAAAAAACAGTAACCAGAAGATGAGGGGGATGATTATGCCGATTTACGAATATGAATGTCCTGACTGCGGAGCAGTAACCGAGATTTTTTCTGATCAAAAGGAAATCATTTGCCTTAATTGCGGGGCAAGTGACCTTAAAAAAATAATGTCAGCCGGTAATGTGCGCACCAGTCAAAAAAGTGCCAAACAACGACAGAGTGATATTCCCAGTAAATCAACGCTGACAATAGGGGTTGCCATAAGAAAAAAAATCAAAAAAGAAACTGTCCATTAATTTTTCCAGCAAAGCCTGTCTTTTATAGTCAGGCTTTTTTTATTTTGCAAAAACTGAAACGAAAAAATAATTAACTATAAGACCATTGACAATACTAACGATGATTGCTAAGATAAAAAATCCATATTTCTTTTAACTTGAAATTTGAAAATAAAAAAAAGGAGGAATAAAATGATCCTATCGCCCATAAAATCGCATGACCTAGGCAATTTTTTAGCTTCTAAGCAAAAGACTCTGCCAGGAGAAGTGAATTACAGAAATCTCAAAATTATTTGTTCACGAATGCTCTACCATTGTAATACCCTTGCTTACCCAGACTGCCCAATGGGAAAATTAAAAGCAGCTGATGATGGATTTACTAGGCTAAGTCCTCGCCTAATCAAGTCAGCTACTAAAGCTAAAATCGTTAAAATGGTTAATGAAAATATTGGGAATCGTATCAGTATTATGTTATCAGATTGCATCAACAGACAATATCCGATCCCAGTACTTCTGCATATTTTTTCGAATATGCTAATAACAGATATTATTATTGGCGGTATTAAACCTGAAAAAGCCGATCCAATATGGGAATTCTGGGCTCGTCATTGCAGCCCGAATCAAATAACCCTGAATTCTTCAATTGACTTGCTTAATAAATATTGGGAAAGTCAATATCCTACCGTAACACGAAAAAATACTTTAACATCCCACTTTATAATAGAAACCTTTTTAAGGATCTCGTTAGCAAGAATTTCCGAAATATTAATTACAAAAACAACAATTACGCCATCCTTTTTTGAAATGTTTTTAACAGAAATAAATACTTTATTAGAATCATTGTTTAGCACAAAAATAGAGGCAGGGGAAAACAATGATTCTATAAAGTATCAAGAATTAATATATGAAATAATATTATGGCGACAGGTAATTATTAATCTCCCAACTATTACATCGGAAATAGCTGATGATTACAGAATGAATTATGATTGTTCAAAAATCAAAATTGAAGATTTTGACTGGGCTAAAAATCTCCTAGAGAATAAGGCTCTGGAAAAAATCCTTAATCTTGATCTTGAGAAAAAAATAAATCTTTGGGAAGTATTAAGACTTATGGAATATAATAAAAACATGCAAATTTTACCTCTATTTGCCCAATTTATTTTCCAATATGAGCCAATGACTAGAACACTACAAGCGATGAGAAGCCTTCGTCATCTATCTCTAGTAAAAAATACTGTAAAAATAAAATCTTTCCACGCCATTCATGGAAATAGTCACCCGCAAATAATAGAATTACGAGTCACTTGGGGAAAACTTAATCGTCAATACTGGAGCAAAGAACGATCTTCCGCCTTAAATATAAAAATATGATTGCTCCTTTTAAATAATTTATCAAGGAGCTTAAAGCTCGTCATTTGTGGCGGGCTTTTTTATTTTGCAAAAAATCATAAAGTGTCGTAAAATGATAATATAAACAACAACAAAAATACGAAAAATATTATCACAAATAATATAAACTAATGGCCCAAAACAATAAATTAAAAACTTTAGCTCAGCAATTTTTAGAGTACCTGGAAATTGAAAAAGGCCGGGCGCAAAATACTGTTGAGAATTATAAATTTTATCTCAAACGATTTTTTATCTGGGCTAATATTAGTGATCCGGCTAAAATCACCC
Source organism: Candidatus Buchananbacteria bacterium (assembly GCA_014729025.1). GTDB lineage: Bacteria > Patescibacteriota > Patescibacteriia > CAIXNZ01 > CAIXNZ01 > WJKP01. The sequence continues at coordinate 2,831 of WJKP01000003.1, read as the reverse complement.
AACCAATGGTTCGTAATTACAGACTATGGTTAAACAGACAAAAAGATGCCAATGGCCAGCCTTTGAAAAAAAACACACAAAACTATCATTTAATTGCTTTGCGCGCTTTTTTAAAATATTTAGCCAAATGTGATATTAAGACATTAGCTCCGGAAAAAATCGAACTGGCCAAAATGCCGGACCGCCAAATTGAATTTCTTGAAGGTTCTGAATTAGAAGCTTTTTTAGAGGCCCCGGACACAATTGATCAACCAGCAATAATCAAACTGCGAGACAAAGCGATTTTAGAAACTTTATTTTCAACCGGTTTACGTGTTTCAGAATTAGCTTCTTTAAAAATTAAAGAGATAAATTTAAATAAAGACGAATTTACTGTACGTGGTAAAGGTTCAAAGTTACGCGTAGTCTTTTTATCAAACTCCGCCAAACATTATTTGGATAAATATTTAAAAACCAGAAAAGACATGTCACAATATCTATTTACCAATCATGATAAAGCCGCGCTAAAACGCAATAAATCCAAAGAAGATAAAGGGTTAACCCCACGTTCAGTTCAAAGAATCGTGCAAAAATATGCCAAAATCGCCGGTATTACCAAAAAAATAACACCTCATGTTTTACGCCATTCGTATGCCACTGATTTATTAAACAATGGCGCTGATATTCGTTCAGTTCAAACCATGCTGGGGCATTCCTCAATTACCACCACTCAAATATATACTCATATCACGGATAAACAACTGCGCGAAGTTTATAAAAATTTTCACGGGAGAAAGAGGCACAGCGAGTAATCTAGATAAATCACATACTTTCGCTTAATTAAAAATCCAAAATAAATTTTTCAAATTCCGCTGTAACTTATAAGTATTGCCATGACTTAAAAGCCCTACATATGACTGCGATGTCTGACTATTGGGGCTTATTTTTATACGGCTAAACATGCGCCACCTCGTGCTTTTCCGTAAAATGAGATGATCTATAAAATAGACCCAGCCCAAGAAATCAACGCCTGAAGCGATTGTTTTTAGAATAATCTTATCAGGGTGCAAATTTAATTTTAAATTCTCTAACATGAAAACTCTTATTTCTGGCAATATCTGAATCAGCGCTTGTTTATCCGCAGAAAGAAAAACCATATCATCCGCATAGCGAATATAAAACTTTACTTTTAAGTTGTGCTTTATCCATTGGTCAAAAGGGTTTAAATAAATATTGGCAAATAATTGCGAAGTTAAATTTCCGAGAGGCAAACCTTTTCTGTTTTGACCTTCACTATTAAAACTCTTAATAATTTGCGCTAAAAGCCACAACATGTCCGCATCGTAAATATATCCTTCTAAAATTTCTAAAAGTATTTTATGGTCAATGCTGGCAAAAAATTTTCTGATGTCAATTTTTAAAACCCAGCAAGTATGAGTATGATTTTTACTCTCAATGGCTGCAAACTGCCTAAATCTATCCATTGCCTTATGAGTGCCTTTGTTTAAACGGCAAGAGTATGAATCGCTAATAAAAATTTTATCAAAAAACGGATAAAGTATACGGCAAACCGCATGATGCAAGAGCCGGTCGGCTACGCTGGCCTTATGGATATGACGGCGCTTAGGATCATTAATATAAAAACTTCCATAAGCGCCATGGCGATAAATTTTATTGGATAAGCTTTTATGCAAGCTTAAAATATTGCCGAATAAATCCAGGGCAAAAGCCTGCACATCCGGCTTTGATTTTTTGCCGACGATAAATTCGCGCCAGGCTAAAAGCAAATTATCTAATGAAATAATTTCTTCAAATTTATGAACCAATTGGATTTTCATAATTCATTGTCCAGACCCAGCGCTGATGAGACGCCGATTATCACTAAGTTTAACGAAAGCTACAAATTATGGCACGACTTTTTAATTCACATTCCCAGATTAACCCGCTACACGTTAGGTGCGAAAATAGATAATATTTTTACCGAATGTTTAGAGCTTTCTTTATTGGCTGGTTATTCGGCTAAAGAAGCGAAATTGCCGATTATCCAAAAGTTAAGCGTTAAATTTGACAGCTTAAAATTTTTCTTAAAACTACTTTGGGAAATCCAAGCTTTGGACAATAACAAATACATTATTTTAATGAAGCCTCTGACTGAAATTGGTAATATGATTGGTGGGTGGTTAAATTCATTTAAAAAACAAACTCCCCCCGCACCGCGGGGAGAGAATAAAACGACTTGCGGACCGACAGGAAGCGGCAGGTTTCATTCCAATGATTGTCATCATCGTTCCAATTGAGGTTGAGCTTGCGCTTGCCGCTATTGCAGTTCAGATACGGATAATTGCGATTGCCATTATCATTGACCCAGACCGAACCGAGATTATACAGAATACCGCCAATGCCACTGCCCATTGAATTCTCTTTGGGCTGAATCTTATGCGGAAATTTATTTCCCTGATATTCTGTACCAAGTATTTTTATTTTTAGATATTGCTAAACGCGCTCTAAATTGAGACGTATCCCAATTTATTCAGGCAATTTCAGCATATCAGAGTTCAACCGCCCGCAACCTTAGCCGCGGACTGATTCGTTTACTATCCAAATATAGTATAGCATAAAAATGAAAATCCCGCGCTTTCATAAAGAAAGCGCGGGAAGTGTCCAAGAGTCCCAAAGAACCAAGTTGCCAAGGCTCCAAGAACCCTTTACTTGCGGACCGACAGGAAGCGGCAGGTAGCAGACCAAGGATAGGCATCATCGCCCCAAGCGAGGCTGAGCCTGCGCCTGCCGCTAGAGCAGTGCAGATACGGACAATAGCGATAGCCATGATCACCGACCCAGACCGAACCGAG
>WJKP01000017.1 GCA_014729025.1 Candidatus Buchananbacteria bacterium | reverse complement strand
GGTCATAATTTTAAGAGTCAAAGACACTGAGGGCTTAACGAAGTTATTTATCACCTCCTCACTACGTTCGTCAATGACTTCGCTCGAGGGTGTCGAAAGACACACTGAGCCCTGAACGGAGTGAAGGGCGAAGTGTGGGCGGTATAGGATTCGAACCTATGACCTTCTGGGTGTAAACCAGACGCTCTAAACCAACTGAGCTAACCGCCCTTTTTTATGTGCCAAGGACAGGCTTTGCCTGTCTGCCAAAAGCCGAAACCTGCTTGGTGCTGAAGGAGGGACTCGAACCCTCAATCCCTAATTTGGGAACATGCACCTCAAGCATGCGCGTATGCCAATTCCGCCACTTCAGCAATGTCTACTCGCCTTCATAGTATTTCTGCGGGCAGGCAATTCCACCACCTCGGCTTGTCCTCGGAATAAATAATTATAAATGATAAAAAAATTATAGCATAAAGTTAAGGGCAAGTCAATAATAGGTAAATATAAAATAAAAAAACGGCTTTTTTAGCCGTTTTTTTATCTGGAAAAAATTACTCTTCAATACTAATACATTGGACAGGGCAAGAATCAACAGCCTGTTTGATTTGTTCTTCATATTGGCTATAATCATCTAAAGCAATAACTTCGCTTTTGCCGTCATTTAGTTTGAAAACTTCCGGCGCAATACCTTCACAGGCACCGCAGCCAATGCAAGCTTCTTGATTAACAACTGGTTTCATATGACTAATTGTTAATAATTAAAAATAAGCTTTGAGCTTATATAATTATAATAACAGAAAAATTTATTTCCCCCAAATTTATTTATTGGCAATGTTTTTAAATTTTGTTATTATATATTTAAGCTTATAATTTAAATTATTTTATTTATAATTATGTTACTTAGAATCTTTGGGACAATTTTAGTAATTATTGGAATTTTAATGATTATAAAAACCGATTGGTTTTTACGGGCGATTGGCCGCATTGCCTGGGCAGAGAAAGTAATAGGAAGCACTCGCAGTTTTTTTAAATTATTGGGATTGGTTTTTATTTTTGTTGGGTTGATTATGATTTTTAATTTATTTGGCGGCATTGTTTATTGGGCGCTAGGGCCAATTTTACCTAATTAATAAATAATTTATAATATTATGCCTGACCCAGGAGAAAAACAATTTATTAAACCTCAAGAGGTGATTAATAAATGTCAGATAACAGCCGGCATGACGGTGGCTGATTTAGGTTGCGGTAATTTGGGTTATTTTGTTATTCCTATCGCCAAATTAGTCGGTAAAGAGGGTAAAGTTTATGCGGTAGATATTCAAAAATCGGTTTTGGAAGGTGTTAAAAGCCAGGCGAAATTGGATGGTTTGACCAATATAGAAACTGTTTGGTCTAATTTGGAAAAAGTCGGCGCAACCAATATTCCGGAAGCAAGTTTGGATGTAGCTTTGTTGATTAATATTTTGTTTCAAAACAAAAATCGTAAAGATATAATGACAGAAGCAGTAAGATTACTTGAATCAGGCGGTAAATTAATCGTGGTTGATTGGAAAAAAATCGGTGTACCTTTTGGTCCAGAAGTTTCATTACGAATTGATCCCAATGAAATCAAGGCAATTGCCCAGGAATTAAATTTGCAATTGGTTGAAGAAACAGATTTTGGCGAGTATTTTTGGGGTTTGATTTTTACAAAAAGTTAAAAAATATTTGTTATTAATAATTAAATTCAAGTGATTTATGGTATTTTTAGGAATTGATTGGGGGAAGATATTTTCCATACCGTTTTGGTTGGAAGTCAGGCCAGGTGAACTGTCGCCCAGATTTGAAAAAATTTTTCTGCTAGTTTTACTTGTAAGTTATGTGATTTATTTTTTAAGTAAATTTTTTGAAAAACGATTAACTGCCAGACGCAATTTTATTAAAGCAAAATTTTTGCAAAAAACAGCCAGTTTTTGTCTGTTTATGGCGGTCTCGTTTACTTTTATTTTCTTTTTTCGTTATGAGGCCATTCCTATTTTAGGCGGACGTTTTTGGGTCTTGATTTGGCTGATAACTGGTGTTATTTGGTTGGGCTATTTATTGCGTTATTATTTTACTCAAATACCCCAGCAATTGGCTGAATTGGAACAAAAACAGAAAAAAGACAAGTATTTGGTCGGTATTAAAAAGAAAAAGAAATAATTAATTTCATGAATAAAAAGATAAAAATAGGTAAATTTGGGCAGCAATTAGCTGCTCAATTTTTACTTAATAGAGATTATCAATTAATCAAAGAAAATTATTATTGTCCGGAAGGTGAGATTGATTTGATTTTAGCTGATCAAAAACAATTGGTGTTTGTAGAGGTCAAAACCAGACTTTCAAATAAATTTGGTTTGCCAGAAGAAGCAATTGATCAGAATAAAAAAGAAAAATTATATCAGACAGCTCTGACTTATTTAGCGAAAGAAGAAATTAACCACGATAATTGGCGGATAGATTGTTTGGCTGTGGAGATTGATCAAGCTAATAAAAAAGCCCAGATTCGTCATCATAAAAATATTTATTAAAAAATCCCCGCACTATGAAAGCACAGGGGATTTGAGTTTATTCTTGATCAGTTTGTTTATTTTTTCGTTTTTGTAAAGCTTTGTGAGATTCTTTACTGATACGAGAAGCGGCATAAGCCCCGACTGACCAGATAGTCAGCTCAATAACCATACTTGGTTCAGGATAATGGAAAATACCTTCCATAATCCAGAGAAAAAGAGCTGCCAAAATCCAGGCCACCACGTAAATTTCGCCGTGATCAAAATACCAGCTATAGTGTTTTTCCCGGCCATGGCCGATGATCCAGCGAAAAGCTTCGTGCGAAAAAACAAAAGTTGATAAGACTATTTTGTATAAATCCAGCATCCATTCCGGTGTGCTCAATGTTTCATTGAGAAAAAATTGTACAATCAAATAAAGAATTACCAAACTAGTAAAAATATCCAAACCCAGTTTTAACCAGACGATATTACGGATATATTTGATGGTTTTTTTAAACTTATCCATTTTAGCTTCCCTCCTTTTTGGGTAAAGTTCATTTAATATTAAAATTTAACAGATTTTTGCAATTTCGTCAAGTTTGACTTTTATTTATTAATCAAAATTTTTATTTGACAATAATTAATAACTAGTGTATCTTTAAATTAAGCTAGTTTGATATATTTTAAACTAGTTTATTTTTTAAAAAATTTTATAAAAATTATGGATTTACAAACAATACAACAAGCTATAAAACAAATCGCTGCTGAAAAAGGTCTGGCAGAAGAGGCTATTGCTGAGACAATTAATTCGGCTTTGGCAGCTGCTTATCGTAAGGATTTTGGTGATAAAAACCAAAATATTATTCTTGAATTTGAACCAAAAGACGGTAAAATGAAAGTTTATGATAAAAAAGCAGTAGTTGATTTCCCGCAGGAAATCATTGATGAAATAGATGAAAACGGTCGTGATAAAAAATTTGTCAAAGAAATTGAAAGCCAGGAAGAACCATTAAAATTCAATCCCAAAACAGATATTCTTTTGGAAGACGCTAAGAAAATTAAAAAAAACATTAAAGTCGGTGATGAATTGGTTGTGCCTTTGGAGGTGCCCGAAGATTTTGGTCGGATGGCTGCTCAGACCGCCAAACAGGTAATTGTGCAAAAAATCCGAGAAGCTGAAAGAGAAACATTATTTAATGAATATAAAGATAAAGAAGGTCAATTGGTTATTGGTGTTATTCAAAGACGTGATCCGCGCGGCTTTTTGGTTGATTTGGGTAAAGCAGCAGCTTTACTGCCTTTTGAAGAACAAATTAAGCACGAAAGATATAATCCTGGTGACCGCATGAAATTTTATCTGGTTTCGGTTGAACAAACCATTAAAGGTCCGGAAATAATTGTTTCTCGAGCCAGTGCCGGAATGATCAGGAAATTATTTGAAACAGAAATCCCAGAAATCGCGTCCGGGGCAATTGATATAATGGGTTTAGCCAGAGAAGCCGGTTCACGTTCCAAAATAGCAGTAAAAAGTAATCAAGAAAATATTGACCCGATCGGTTCTTGTGTGGGACAGCGCGGTGCCAGAATTCAGACTATTATTAATGAATTAGGCGGTGAAAAAATAGATATCATTGAATATAATGAAGAGCCGGCAAAATTTATTACGAATTCGTTATCACCAGCCAATGTTGCTGCGATTGAGATTAATGAAGAAGACAAAACAGCCATTGTCACTGTTAATGAAGATCAGCTTTCTTTAGCAATCGGTAAAGAAGGTCAAAATGTTCGTTTGGCAGCCAAATTAACCGGCTGGAAAATTAATATTTTAAAAGAAACTGCCAGTGGTGAAAAAGAAAAAGTTGAAATGGGCGAAGCTAAACCGGAAGATCTTGAAGAAAAAAGTGAATCTAAGGAAGCAGAACCAGCTCAAACAGAAGAAGAGCCCAAAACAACTAGTAAAAAACAAGCTAAAACAGAATCAGCAAAAAAAGAGACGAAGAAAAAAACTAAAAAAACAGAAAAAAAGTCTGCTAAAAAAGAAGCTAAAGAAAAAAATCAGCCAAAGGCTGAAAAAGTAACAAAAAAAGCTAAATCAGCTAAAAAAACAGACAAATCTGATAAAAAAACTAAAAAATAATTTGGTTAATTGCAAATGGCTTGTAGCTCATAGCTATTAGCCAGATGTTATTAGCTATAAGCTAATATTATGATCGAACTCTATAATCTCATTTTTTATCAACCGATTTTTAATTTTTTAATCTGGCTTTATAATATTATTCCGGGCAATGATATTGGTTTAGCAATTATTGCTTTAACAGTAGCGATTAGAATAATTTTATTTCCTTTATATTATCAGTCAATTAAATCACAAAAAGCTTTACAGGAGATTCAGCCTAAAATTGAGGAGCTGAAAAAGAAATACAAAGACGATAAAGAAAAAATGTCAATGGAAATGATGCAGCTTTACAAAGAAGAAAAAGTTAACCCTTTTTCTTCTTGTTTGCCTTTACTTGTTCAGTTCCCGTTTTTAATTGCTGTTTTTCAGGTTTTTCGTCATGGTTTAAATTCGGAAAGTTTAAATATTTTGTATCCTTTTATTGAAAATCCAGGTCATATTGATTCTGTTTCTAATTTTTTGTTAGGCACAGATTTGGCAGTACCAAGTATTATTTTGGCGTTTTTAGCTGGCGGTTCACAGTTTTGGCAGGCTAAAATGATGATGACTCGTAAACCGCCAATGATTAAAGGTAAAGAAATCAAAGGAGCCGGCGATGAAAAAATGATGGCCATAATGAATAAACAAATGGTTTATTTTATGCCGTTTATTACCATTATTATTGGCATTAGTTTACCGGCCGGTTTGACCTTGTATTGGTTTATCACTACTTTATTAATGGCTTTGCAGCAATTATGGATGTTTAAACGTAACAATAAAGAGAAAAAAAGGGAATCTTCTGACTCTGAAAATAAAATTATTGAAGTTAATAATGATACAGAAAAAACAGTAAAAGAAAATGTCCAGCAAATTGAGTCAAGTGAGCCAACAGAGACTGAAACAAGCAAGGATAAACAATAAAATATGCTTATTAAAAATAAACAGTTAAAAAAAGTTGAAGTCGAGACTCTATCCTGTGAATATTTGGGGAGGATTACTGATTTTGAATTGGAAACTGATACCGGTATCATTGAAAAATATCATGTTAAAACCAAGCTTTCTTTAACAGGTTTATTTGAAAATAAATTGATTATTAATAAAGAACAAATTATTAATTTTGATGATCAGAAAATGGTTGTTGAAGATAATGTAATTAAGGCAAAAGAATTGACTTCCAAAGTCGAACCAGAAGTCAATAAACTGGAAGGTACAGAACCGGCTATTACTAGTAAAAGAGTTAATTGAGCATTAGGTATTGGTAATTAGGCACTGGGCATTGGTAAGATTAAAAATTATTATTTAATAAATGTCAGCATTTACTAAAGATTTATCATTTTTGGAATTATTTATTATTAATACCGTCGCTTATTTTGATGTTTTTGATTACCCATTGACTTTATTGGAAATATATAATTACTTATATACCGGCGGCATGTCAGGCGCTGATTATTCATTGCCAGAAATAAAAGATAATTTGGAAAATAATCCAAAACTCAAGAAAATTATAACCAGTCAGTCTGGTTTTTATTTTTTAAAAAATCGCCGGCAGATTATTCAAACAAGGTTGCAGCAATACAATATTGCCGATAAAAAATTTAAAATAGCTTTAAAAGCTGTTAAATTTTTAAAATTTTTTCCGTTTATTAAATTAGTCGCGGTTTGTAATAATTTAGCTTACTTTAATGCTCGTAAGCAAAGTGATGTGGATTTGTTTATTATTACCAGTAAAAATCGATTATATTTTAGTCGTTTTTTTATTACTTTATTGCTTAGTTTAATGGGGATTAGACGTCATGGTCATAAAGTTACTGACCGTTTATGTTTAAGTTTTTATTTAACTGAAGATAATTTGGATTTAAATCAGATAAAAATAGTACCTGATGATATTTATTTGATTTATTGGCTGGCAACCTTATCCCCGGTTTATGAACGTGATGATTTTCATAACCAATTTTTACAAGCCAATAATTGGTTTAAACAATATTTACCTAATTATCAAGATAAACAAGTCGGGCATCGGTATCAAGTTGAAGATACTAAATTTAGTGAAAGTATTTATAAATTCAAACAATTGATTTGGCAAGGAGTTTTGGGTAATTGGCTGGAAAAAATAAGCAAATACATTCAGCATAAAAAAATGTCACAAAGTAAAAGAGATATTTCTGTTCGGGAAAAAAACTGGGTAATTATTAATGATCAAATGCTTAAATTTCATGAAAATGATCGGCGTTTATATTATTTGCAAAAATTTGAAGCCAAAAGAAAAGAATTAATTGAGCAATTATAAAAAAAACAGGTCAGCGATACTGACCCGTTAAATTTTTTAACTGGAGATACTAATTTTATTTAGTGAATTGTTGTATTAAGCTACACAGTTTCTCAAAATTACTTGTCCGTTTTTTGCCTTTCATAATATTTAAAAATTCTTTTTTATCTGACAAGCAGTTTGACACCAAAAAAGTTTTTGGGTCGATAAAATTATAATCTAAATTCTCGTCAGCCGGGATTATGATTATCGGAATATCAGGGAAAAACGATCTCCAAGCATTATATGTTTTTTCCATGGAGTTTTGCTTATTAGTTAGCTCAAAGCAAAGGATGAGACATTTTAAATTAGAATGATCTTCTTTTGTTATTTCCGCTTCGTCATAAAAAGTGTCAGACGTTATAGAAATTCCAAGTTTATTCTCTAAAGCTTCAACTAATAAATAATTACCGCTTAATGAATTTTCTCCTAAAAAATAAACCTCAAAACTTACTGTTTTCACCCTTGTTTCCGCATCTACTGTTTTTACCATTGGTTCCTCTTCTACTGTTTTTTTCTCCATGATTTGCCTCCTTAAAAAATACTTTATATGATATTAAATTATTTCAAGAAATTTGTCAAGCCGGCTTTGTGTTTTATTAAATTATTAGGCTATAATAAAGTTATGAATAAACTAGCCAAAATAATTGAATATTTATTTTATGCTTTTGTATTTCTTTTACCCTGGCAAACCAGGTGGATTTGGCATTACGGGCAATTGGCTGAAGGAACCAGTCAGTATTTAAGTTTTTCTTTATATGGTACGGAAATTATACTTTTTATTTTATTGGCTTTAACTTTATATTATCGTTTAAAAAATCCTGATGAAGAAATCAATTTTTTAAACTTAAAAATTTTGAATTTTTATATTTTAATTATTTTATTTTTTATTGTCAGTATTTTAATCTTATTTTTTGCTCAAAATACACAAGTTGCTTTTTATTATTTAATAAAATTTTTAGAAGGTTTTGCAATTTTGCTGTTTATTATTAATTTTAAATTTTCTTATAAAAAATTAGGATGGGCAATAGTTTTAGCTGGTATGTTTCAATCAATTTTGGCAATTTATCAATTTTTAACTCAAAAAATCTGGGCCAGTAAATGGCTGGGCCTGGCAGAACAATTGAGTGGCAACGGCGGGGTTTCGGTCGTTGAATCAGACGGCTTGCGTTGGCTCAGAGCTTATGGAGCCTTACCGCACCCCAATGTTTTAGCCGGTTTTTTGGCCATTTGTTTAATAGTTTTAATTGTTTTAATAATTTTAAGCAATAAACAAAAAAGTAGTGTTTTACTCTGGGCATTTTTGCCGATTTTATTAAGCGGGCTTTTTTTTACTTTTTCTAAAAGCGGTATTTTGGCTTTTTTGTTTGGTTTGGCTTTTATTTTTATTTTTGTTTTTTTAAGTCAGGATCAGAAAACTAAATTTATTTTAATTCATATACTTTTTGTGATTTTGGTTGTTTTTGGTTTTTTGATTTTGATTTACCAAGATCCTTTGATAACCCGGTTGCAAGGCGAGACTCGTTTGGAACAGCAATCTTATACTGAACGGGCCCTGTATTTTGAAGAGGCCAAAAGTTTATTGGAATCAAATTGGTTAAAAGGAGTTGGGCTTGGTAATTATACTTTGGCTTTATACTCTCAGTCGGGTCAGGATCAGGTGGTTTGGGCTTATCAGCCGGTTCATAATGTTTTTATTCTAATGGCTACGGAAATTGGCGTGATTGGTTTTTTAATATTTGTTTTGCTGGTTATTGAGGTTTTTCATAAGCTTTGGCATTTTAAAATTAAAGAACAGTTAAAATTAATAAATGTTTTTAAGCTTTTTAAATTTACCACGATTTATTATTTTTATCAGCGCAGATTTTATTGGTTTTTGGGACTTTCAGCAATATTTTTCATGCTTTTGGTAGTAATGTTTTTTGATCATTATATTTGGACTTTATATTTTGGTATTATTTTATGGTGGCTAATACTGGGTTTATGGTTAAAGCAGGTTAGTTTAATGAAATAGCTTAATTTTAATTGTTTAAATAGTTTCATTTTGACTTTTGACTTAATTTTTTATAAATTGAATTTAATGTTTAATTCTTAATTTTATATTAATATGACTAACAGTAAACAAATCATCGGTGTTTCCGGAGATAAAGGCTCGTTTTCAGAAGAAGCAGCTGAATATTATTGTTATAAAAACGATGTGCCTGACTTTGAATTAAAATATTTGGTCTCAGTTGAAAATGTTTTAAACTCTTTGGATAATGAAGAAATAACCATGGGGATTTTCCCTATTGAAAATTCCAATGGCGGTGTTGTGATTGAGGCTGTTCAGGCAATGGCTAATCATGTTTTTAATATTGAAAACATGTTTGAAATTGATATCAAGCATAATTTAATTGTAAAACCAGATACTAAACTTGAAGATATTAAAAAAATCGCTTCGCATGACCAGGCTTTAAAACAATGCAAAATGTATTTGAAACGAGTTTGGCCTAAGGCCGAAATTATTCAATGGCAGGATACGGCCAAAGCGGTTAAAGACATTAAAGAAGGTAATTTGAGTACTGATACTGCGGCTATTGCGCCCAAGGCAGCTGCCAAACTGTATGATATGGAAGTTATGGAAGAAGGAATTCAAGATTTAAAGTTTAATTTTACGACTTTTTTGGCAGTGACAAAAAAGTAATTAAAGCAGGGTAGCCAAAGCTTTTATGTTTTGGCGTGAAAAGGCATAAAAGCCTTTTATACCCGAAATAAAAATATGACTATCGGTATTATCGGGTTCTCCCGGTTCGGACAACTTTTAGCCAAAATTTTAAAACCTCATGCCGAGGTTCTTGCTTATAATCGCTCAGACAAATCTAAAGAAGCCAAGCAACTGGGAGTTAAGTTTACCAGTTTAGAAGAAGTTTGTCAGGCTGACTGGGTTTTTGTGGCTGTGGCCATTTCAGTAACTGAAGCAATGATTAAAAAAATAGCGCCTTTATTAAAAAAGGGTGCTTTGGTTATGGATGTTTGTTCTGTCAAAGTTTTGCCAGCCAAATGGCTAAAAGAAAATATCGACAATAAAAATGAAATCATGGCCACTCATCCCATGTTTGGGCCTGATTCAGCCCAAAACGGCACCAAAGATTTACAATGGGTTTTATGCCCCTTGAGAATTAGTGCTTCAACTTTAGAAAAAGTTAAAGATATTTTAAATAAACTTGAAGTTAAAATAATTGAAACTTCACCGGCTGATCATGATCAGCAAGCAGCGGTTTCTTTGGCTTTAGTTCATTTTATTGGCCGGGGGTTGCAGGAATTTGGAATAGCAAAACAGCAAATTACCAGTTTAGGCTATGAGCGGCTTTTAAAAGTTAATGAAACAGTGACTAATGATTCTTGGCAGCTTTTTCTTGACATGCAAAAATACAATCCTTATACTAAAGAAATTCGCCAAAAGTTTATCAAATCATTGAAAAAGGTAAATAAAAAAATAAAATAGCACTTTGAAAGGAGGTAGCTATGCAAATTGCAGATCGACTTAAAAATTTAAAGCCGTCAGCCACTATGGAGCTTGATGCCCAAGCTAAAGCCATGGTTGCGGCTGGTGAAGCTGTAATTAATCTGACAGCAGGTGAGCCGGATTTTAGTCCGCCAGAATCTATTTTACTGGCAACTTGCCAGGCTGCTTTAACCGGAAAAACAAAGTATACCCAGGCCAAAGGTCAGGCCAGTTTACTGCAAAAGGTCGCAGATTTTTTTAATCTGCAGTTGGATTATGGCAGTAGTGCTAAAAATGTCATGGTAACAAGTGGCGGCAAAGTCGCTTGTTTTTGGCCTTTATTTGCCACGATCAATCCGGGTGATGAGGTGATTATTTTAACGCCTTACTGGACAAGTTACCCGGCCATGGTTGAATTATGTGGTGGTGTTCCTGTCTTTTTTGATTATAAAAAATTATCAGCCAAAGATAGTAATCAGTATTTGCTGGAAAAGCTAATCACTGACAAAACCAAGGCAATTATTCTTAATTCGCCTAATAATCCGGCTGGTTATGTTTTTTCTCCGCAGGATCTGGCTATTTTGGAAGAAATTTTTACTGATAAAAATATCTGGCTGATCTCTGACGAGATTTATGCCAATTTGGTTTATGGCAGTAATCGTCATGTCAGTATTGCCAGCTTAAATGATCAGTTGAAAGAAAAAACCGTTATTATTAATGGTGCTTCCAAAGCGTTTGCCATGACCGGCTACCGGATAGGTTTTATCTGGGGTAATCAGTGGATTATTGGAAAAATGGCGCAAATTCAGTCACAAGTAATTGGCTGTCCTTGTTCAATCAGCCAGGTAGCTGCTGAAGCAGCATTGAAAAAGGCCAAGCTGGAAGTTGAAGAAATGCGCAAGTCTTACGAACATCGACTTAATACGATTATCAGACCGTTTTTTAAACAGTCAGGCAAAAAGTATTTTCAGCCCGAGGGCGCTTTTTATGTTTTTTTCAAATTAGCTGAAGGTACTGATTGCACGATTTTTTGCCAGGATTTATTGAAAAAAGAAAAACTGGCTTTAGTACCGGGTCAAGCGTTTGGTTATCCTGGCTGGGTTCGCTTAAGCTATGCGGCTTCTGAACAGCAATTGTCAGAGGGTTTGCAGCGTTTAAAAAATTTTTGGATCAAATAACTTCAAAAAAAATAAACCCCTTAAGTTCATTCGACTAAAGGGGTTTTTATATTTTTAAACTAAAAATAACTCTTGACTTTTATAAATTTTTTGTTAAGCTAAGGTAATAGAGAATTAAATATTTTTAGCACTCTTGACATTAGAGTGCCAGATGTTTTAAAATATTTATACCAATTTATAATTACCAATAAACTAATTAAACAATTAACTAATAAACTAATAAACACTATTATGCCAAACTACAAACCTTTAAATGATTATGTTTTAGTTAAACCAATTACTGAAGATGAAACAACCAAGGCCGGTATTATTTTACCTGATACTGTTGATAAAGAAAAACCTGAAAAAGGTGAAATTGTTGCGGTTGGTGAAGGAAAATTATTGGATAACGGTCAAAGGGCGCAGATTTCAGTTAAAATCGGTGATAAGGTTGTTTTTAAAAAATACGCGCCAGATGAAATCCCCGGGGAAGAAGATTTAATGATGATTAAAGAAGAAGATATAATGGCAGTGATTGAATAATTTAATAATCAAATTCCAATTACCAATAAACAAATAAACCAATTAACTAATAAATTAATTAACACATATTATGTCCAAACAAATTTTATTTAATGAAAAAGCTCGCGAACTATTAAGACAGGGGGTGGATAAATTAGCTGACACTGTTAAAGTAACTTTGGGTCCTAAAGGCCGCAATGTTGTTTTAGACAAGGGTTTTGGCGCCCCAACCATTACCAAAGACGGTGTGACCGTCGCCAAAGAAATTGAATTGGAAAATAAATTTGAAAATATGGGCGCTGAATTGGTTAAAGAAGTGGCTTCCAAAACCAATGACGTGGCTGGTGACGGTACAACCACAGCAACTATTTTAGCTCAAATTATGATTAATGAAGGCCTGAAAAATGTGACTGCTGGTTCTGGTCCTTTGGCTATTAAACGCGGTATTGAAAAAGGAGTTGAGGCAGTAGTCAAAGAATTAAAAAATAATATTTCCAAACCGGTTGCCGGTAATGAAGAGATTGCCCAGGTCGCTTCTATCTCAGCCAATGATAAAGAAATCGGCCAGAAAATTGCCGAAGCCATGGAAAAAGTCGGCAAAGATGGAGTGGTCACTGTTGAAGAATCACAGAGTTTTGGTTTGGAGCTGGAAGTAGTTGAAGGCATGCAGTTTGATAACGGTTATTTATCACCTTATATGATGACCAATACTGACCGTTTGGAAGCCGAATATAAAGATTGTCATATTTTAATTACTGATAAAAAAATTTCATCGGTTCAGGAAATCTTACCTTTATTGGAAAAATTAGCCGAACAAAGTAAAAAAGAATTGGTGATTATTGCCGAAGATTTGGATGGTGAAGCTTTGGCTACTTTGGTGGTCAATAAGTTAAGAGGTGTTTTTTCTGCTTTGGCTGTCAAAGCTCCTGGTTTTGGTGATAGACGTAAATCTATGCTGGAAGATATTGCCGTTTTAACCGGAGGACAGGTGATTTCTGAAGAAGTGGGTTTAAAACTGGAAAATGTTACCGTTGAAGATTTGGGGCAAGCCGGTAAAGTAGTGGCTACCAAAGAAAATACTACTATTGTTGAAGGTAAAGGTGATAAATCAGCTATTGATGAAAGGGTTGAATTGCTTAAAAATGAAGTAGCTAAAACTGATTCAGAATTTGATAAAGAAAAATTACAGGAACGTTTGGCCAAATTAGCCGGCGGTGTAGCTATGATTAAAGTCGGCGCAGCGACTGAAACAGAATTAAAAGAAAAAAAGCACAGAATAGAAGATGCTTTGGCAGCGACTAAAGCCGCTGTGGCTGAAGGTATTGTGCCGGGCGGCGGTGTAGCTTTATTAAGGGCTAGATTGGCTTTGGATAATATTGAAGCAGTTGATGAGGAAAAAATCGGTATTAATATTTTACAAAAATCTTTGGAAGAACCATTAAAAATGATTGCTAATAATGCCGGTAAAGACGGTTCAGTGATTGTTGAAGAAGTTAAAAAGCTTTCAGGTAATGAAGGTTATAATGCGGCTGAAGATAAATTTGGAGATTTAGTAGCAGCTGGAATTATTGATCCGACCAAAGTAACTCGTTTTGCTTTGCAAAACGCAGCTTCAATGGCGGCTATGTTTTTAACTACTGAATCAGTAGTAGCTGAGAAGCCAGAGAAAAAGGAAGATACCGGTGCCATGCCTGATGCTTCACCAATGGGCATGCCAGGAATGGGCGGAATGGGCGGTATGGATATGGGCTATTAATGTTCAATTTGCAATTTGTAATTTTCAAATATAAAAAATCCCGGGTTTTATGACTCGGGATTTTTTTAATTGATAATAATAATTAAATTTGCTAAACTAAAAAATCTTAAAAAAAGCCTGTCTTATTCGAAATTTTGGCGGGAAAGGAGGCAAGAGGTAATGACAGAAATAAAATGTCCTGATTGCAAGAGCTTAATGCATTTTTCAGAAGATTGTACAGAAATAAGCTGTGATCAATGTAAGGCAGTTTGGCATATTTGCCCGCGCTGTAAGGATATTTTAGGTGAGGCAGATATTTATATTTATAGTATCAGACACGATTGCCCTAAATGCGGTAAGGCGAAATTAAAAATTCAATGTCCAGTTTGTCAAACTAAAATTTTTTCAGATAGCAAACAATGTTCGTCATGTCAGACCAAATTTATTGTAATAGCTTGTCCGGTTTGTTATGATCAAGTGATTGTCCATCCTGATTTGGGAAAATGCCCGCTGTGTGAAAGCTTTTATCACAACCGTTGCCGTTTTTGTCACGCACCCTATGTTTATGGCGGTAAGGGTGAGAAATGCGCCGGTTGCGGTAAGTTTATCTGAGTTAAAAAAAAGTTTTATCAGGAACCCAAAGGTTCCTGTTTTTTTATGATTATTTTTATGGTATAATTAAATAAATTTTAAAATTTAAAAATTAAATTTAATCGTATGGTAAAAATCAATCTTTCTGATCCGCAAATCAAAAAAGATATTGCGGAAAATAGAGTGGTTGCAGCTATTGGCTACATTGGTATTTTATGTTTAATTCCTTTGCTTTTAAAACCTAAAAGTGAATTTGCCAAATTTCACGGTAAACAAGGCTTGGTTTTGGTAATTGGCTGGATAATTAATTTTTTTATTGGCATAATCCCTATAATTGGCTGGCTTTTAGGTTTTATTGGTATGGTTGCTTTGATAATTTTAATGATTTTAGGCATTTTAAAAGCTTTGCAAGGTGAATATTGGGAAATGCCGTATTTGTCAGATTATGCGAAGAAAATAAAGATATAGGAATATAGAGGAAGAAGGGGCAGAAGAAGATAAAAAGGAAAATATGACAAGTAATAAATATAAATACGGTAGCCATAAAAAGTTAATAGCCTGGCAAATGGCTGAAAATGAATAGTTTTTTTTCCTTTTTATCCTCTGTTCTTATTTTCTTATACTCCTTATTTTTCAACTAATCTCCTCTAGAGATAAAAAGAAAATTTACACAAAAATTCGTTAAATTAGTTTAAATTAGTATTAATTAGTGAGTTCATGAAGCGCACCAAAATAGTTTGTACAATTGGCCCTTCTTCTGATTCTGAGCAAGTTTTGACTCAGATGATTAAAGCCGGCATGAACGTAGCCAGGCTTAATTTTTCTCATGGCGCTTATAAAGAGCATAAAAAAGTCATTAGTTTGATTAGAAAAATCAGCCAAAAATTAAATCAGCCAATTACAATTTTGCAGGATTTGCAGGGGCCTAGAATTAGGGTCGGTGATTTGGCGGATAAAGGCGTAATGTTAAAAAAAGGCCAAACCGTTATTTTAACCAGTGACCAGAAATATAAGTGGCAAAAAGATCAGCCCAATAAAATACCAGTGACTTATAATAAAATGCATTTGGATGTAAAGAAAGGCGAGAATATTTTAATGGTAGACGGGTTGATTAAACTCAAAGTTTTAAAAGTTAAAGACAAGGAAATTAGCTGTCGGGTAATTTTACCAGGTATGGTCAATTCACATAAAGGTATTAATTTGCCTGATACTGATATTTCCATACCGACTATTACGGAAAAAGATAAAAAAGATTTACAATTTGGCATTAAAAATAAAGTTGATATGGTGGCTATGTCATTTGTTCGTAGTGAAAAAGATGTTAATGATTTGAAAAAATTAATTAAAAAATCAGAAAAAAAATACCAGAAGAAAGAAACTTTCCCGATTCAAGTGGTTGTTAAAATAGAAAAACCAGAAGCAGTTAAAAATTTTGATAAAATTTTACAGGCTACGGACGGTGTCATGGTAGCCCGAGGAGATTTGGGTATTGAAATGGCCGCTGACAAAGTGCCGTTGGTGCAAAAAAGAATTATTGATAAATGCATGGATCAAGCCAAGCCAGTGATTGTGGCTACGCAAATGCTTGATTCCATGATTGTTAATCCGCGGCCGACCAGAGCCGAAGTTTCTGATGTAGCTAATGCAGTAATTGATCACGCTGATGCCGTTATGCTGTCAGGTGAAACAGCCAATGGTAAGTATCCTGTTGTTTCAGTCAAAACAATGACCAAGATTATTTTACGTACGGAAAAATCAAAATATGATGATTTGGAATTTCGTAAAATGTTTAAAAGTAAATTAAAAGTTGATGATGCGATTTCTTCCAGTGCTAATTTGCTGGTAAAAAATTTAAATCCTAAAGCTATTTTGGTGGCCACTATTACCGGTTATACCGGCAGGATTATTTCGCGTTACCGCCCGGAACTGCCGATTTTGGTCTCAACCAATAATCAAAAAGTCAGACGACAATTAAATCTGAGTTGGGGAGTTGTCCCGTTTGTTTTGCCTAAATGTAAAACAATTGAAGAATTGACTGATAAAGCTTTGGCTTATATCAAAGATAAAAAATGGGTTAATAAAAAAAATATAATTATTATTGTTTCCGGCTTTCCTTTGGGGCAGAGCGGTACTGTTAATTGGATCAAGATACATGAGATAAAATAAGCGGGATATGAAAAAATTTAATTCAGTAGGTGACATTCATTTTGTAACTTTTCGTACATTTAATAATAAAAATTATTTTAAAGATGATAAATGTTGTCAGTTATTTTTAGAAGAATTAAATTTTTATAGAAATAAATTATCATTGAAAATATATGGTTACGTAATAATGCCGGATCATTTTCACGCTTTAATTTATTTTGAAGATAAAAATTTAACTATTTCAAATATTGTTCAAAGGTTAAAGGGAGCTACCGCCAGAAGGATAATAGATTTATACACGTCATTGGGTAGCCATGAGCATCTGCTCTTGGCAGATAATTCCCGAATGGAGCAGATGCTCCATTCTACTCGTAGGAAGAGATCCAATATGGAACAAAAGCTCCGCAAGGAAAACAATAATCACAATAGAGGTTTGAAATATAGAATCTGGCAGCCTGGTTTCTATGATTTCAATATTTATTCTAATAAAAAATTTCAAGAAAAATTAGATTATATACATACAAATCCGCTTAAAGCAGGTTTAGTCAAGGATATTAGTTTATATAAATATTGTTCCTGGCGAAATTATGAATTAAATGATCAAGCCGTTTTTAAAATTGATTTTTTTGAATATTAAAATAATAAAATGAAAAAAATAAAATGTCCAAAATGCGGCAAGCAAGTCAAGCCTAAGCACGGTCGCAGTTTAAAAGTCAGGGTTTTACTGACAATTTTAGGGTTTATTACTTTGGGGGTTGGCTGGGTGATTTTAATGATTTATGACTTAGTTAAGCCAAAATATCATTGTCCGGAATGTGAAAAACGCTTGCATGTGTAAAAATTTTACAAAAAAAGTGGTTGACAGGTAGATTTTATGTTATAATTAAGATGGTAAAATGTTTAAGAATTTATATGAAAAACATAAGGGGTATAATTTTATTAAATTATCCAATATTTTGAATATTATTAAAAATAAATTTTAATATGCAGATTTTTAGAGGTAAAAATATTATAAAAATATTTAAAGCACTGGTCATGGTTTTGATCTTTTTTTTGTTTTTTAGTGCTTCTAATGTTTGGGCGGCAACCACGATTGGCCAGGATATTACTACTACAGGTTATTTGCAAATCGGTTCTTTTGGCTCAGATCCAGCAACCGGTGCCAATGGCAGAATAATTTATAATTCTTCAACCGATAAATTCCGTTGTTATGAAAATGGTACCTGGGTAGATTGTATTTCAGTTGTTGGCAGCAGTTTGGATTTTTCCAATTTTGCTGATTCAATGATTTTGGATGCGGCTACTGGCATAGATTTGGCTGGCAATGCTTTGACAATCAATGATACGGCAGGCGGTGGCGGTTTGAATTTGTCAACCAGTGGCGCAGTTTTAACAATTACAGCTGATGCGACCTCAACCTGGTCAACTACCACTGGTGATTTAAATATTGATGCCGCGGCCAATCTTAATTTGGGGACTGGTACGGCTTCTTCAGTTGCAATCGGCCAGGCCGGTGTTAACACAACAATTAATGGTTCTTTGGATGTGGCTGATTATATTGATTTAAATACTACTGCTAATCCGGTTTATCAGGAAGGCAGGGTTTTTTATGATAATACTGAAAAGACACTTTCTTATTATAATGAAGATTCAGCAGTTATAGTTAATATTGGTGAAGAATCTTTAATTAAGGTTTATAATAATTCAGGCGGATTAATAGGCAATGGTAAGGCAGTTTATATTACTGGAGTTAATGGTAGCGCCCCCACTATTGATTTGGCTCAAGCTGATAATTTAAACACTTCTAAGGTACTTGGGCTGACCACTGGTGATATTCCAAATGGCAGTTATGGTTATGTGACTAATTTTGGCCTAGTTCATAATTTGAATACAGCTATATATTCATCAGGCGATAAGCTTTATTTATCGCCAAGCACAGCCGGTGAGTTTACAACCACAAGACCACAGCAGCCTAATCTGGAAGTAGCTATTGGTTATATTACAGAAGCGCTTGCTGGTACCGGTCGTATTTTGGTTGATATTGATGATGCTCATCATGGATCTCTTAATCAAGGAGGAATAGCGTTTGGCGGTTTTAATGGTGAGGTTATAGAAGATTTTAATAATTTATTTTGGGATAATACTAATAAACGTTTGGGTATTGGTAATAATGCGCCTAATTATGCTTTAGAGGTAAGTGGTGATATTAAAGTTGGTGATGGATCCTTATTAAGATTAGGACAAAAAAACGATCCTGATCCGGCTGGAGCTACTGAGGGTTCCGTGTATTATAATATTTCTAATAATACATTTCGTTGTTTTGTGAATGGAGATTGGGTTAATTGTATTACCGGCTTACAGTCATCTTATGATACCGGTTCCACTGTTACTACGGCAGGCAGTACGCCAATAGCTTTTACTTTAAGTTCCGGTGATTTTAATATTGACGGTGTCGGGGCAATTAATTTTGAACCGCAAAGCGGTCTTAATTTAAATCCTTATGGTGCTAATGCCGGTGATACAACTGAATTACGTTTTGTTGAATTAGCTGCCAATGGTTCTGATTATCTTGCTTTTAAATCTCCTGATGCTCTGGCTGGTGATGTAACTTGGACTTTACCTAATGCTGACGGTTCACCAGGGGAGGTGCTTTCAACTGACGGTAGCGGTGCTTTAAGCTGGACATCAGTTGGTACTAATTTGCCTTTATCGTCAATCTTGGCAGCCACTGGTGCTAATACTATAAATAATGGTGATAATGCCCAGGTTTGGAATTGGTCATTAACCACCGCTGATCAGGCCGGCTTTACTTTTTCAGAAAATACGGCTTCAACTGCGACCGGTGATTCAGCTATTTTAAAGGCTTCTACATTAGCTGGTTCAACTGCTATGCCTTTGCATGTAAAAAATCTTGGCAATGGTGATAGTTTTCGGGTTGATGATCAAGATGGCCTGGGTGATACTACCCCGTTTTTAATTGACGCCGATGGTAATGTGGCAATTGGTACGGATAATTTGGGTTCACCTAAAGCAAAAGTTTTAATTGATTCAGGAAGCAATCCTGATATCCTTAATCTTCAGGGCAATTTAGACGATAATTTAATTTTTAGTGTTCGTAATAATAGTAATCTTAATAATGCTACTTCTGTTTTGGCGGCAGCTTCTGATAGTTATGATCCAGCTGTTGCGCCAGCATTGCGTTATTCCATGGCAGTAGGGATAACTTCTTCTACTTTTAATAATCCAGCTTATAGTTTGGCAGGAGCAAATGAGTCTTTTTTGGTTAGTTTTGGTGATGGTTTGGCTATAGCTTCCGGTATCCCGGGAACTGATATTAAATTTTCTACAGGCGGAACTACGGCCAGTGATGAAAAAATGCGCCTTACCAGCGGCGGAGATGTGGGTATTGGTATGATTTCTCCCGGTGCTAAATTGGATATAAAGCCATCTACTGCTGATGCTTTAAGAATTGAACCGTACGGCACTAATTCAGGCGATACCGGTAATTTGGAATTTGTGGAATTGGCAGCTAATGGTACAAATTATGTTGGTTTTAAAGCGCCTGATAATATTGGCACTAATATCGCTTGGATTTTGCCTGCTACTGATGGTAATCCCGATGAATTTTTACAGACAGACGGTAGCGGTAATTTAAGCTGGGCCGGTGCTATTTCTTCTTCATTAACCGATAATACTGCTGACGCTCTTGATATGCAGGAAGGAACCAATAATTATATAAATATCAATACAACTGATGGCTCTGAAAATATATCTTTTGGTAACACAACCACTAATCCAAGTTTCACATTTTTAGGCAGCGGTACAGTAACTACTTCCGGAGATATAGTGCCGTCAGCCAATAATTCTTATGATCTGGGCACTAACGGAGCAAGATGGGCCAATGTGTATGTGACAGGTAATTCATTAAGGGTTGGTAATAATGAAACTGATGATGATTTTGCTTTAACTTTTACTTCAGGCGCGCCAGATATATTGGGCTTTGCTCATCCGGTGGAAGGTACAAAATTGCAGTTATATGCAACCGGCGGGCTTAATTTAGCGACAGCAGCTTTGCCGGGCACGCCAACAACCGGTGATATGTTTATGGATTCAGGTGATGGTAATACTTTAAAATGGTATGACGGAACAAGCTGGCAAAGTGCCGCAGGCAGTTCGGATTTTGAAGCGGTTTATGCTACGGATGCTGATAATACCTTAATAACCAGTGATGGAGCTTTTACAATTAATACCGGCACATCGGATTTTATAGTCACAAGCAATGACTGGAGCGTAGATGCCGCTGGAGCTTTAACAGTTTCAGGCGATTTGACTGCTAATGCTAATACAACTATTGGTAGTGACGCAACTGATAGTTTAACATTTAATGCTGAAGTATTAGGATCTAACGCTTTAATATTTGAAGGCGCAACAAATGACGGCAACACAACAACTTTGGCAATCACTGATCCAACCGGGGCCAATACCATAACTTTGCCTGACGCTACTGGTACAGTGTTATTAAATAATGATATAGGTTCAACAGTTCAGGCTTGGGATGCCGTTTTGGATGATATATCCGGTTTGGCCTTGACTGACGGTAATTTTATTGTTGGCGACGGGGCCAATTGGGTAGCTGAAAGTGGCAATACAGCCAGAACCAGTTTAGGTTTGGGCACAGGCGACAGTCCAAGTTTTGCTAATGTAACGGCAACTGGCGGTACATTAACAGCCGGTAGTAACACAACTACGGGTAGTTTGGAATTATATGACGCATCAAATAATAAAATAACATTAATCAGTCCGGCGATTGGAGCAGATTATACTTTAACTTTGCCGATTAATGATGGCGGTTCCGGCGAATTTTTACAAACAGACGGTAGTGGTAATTTAACCTGGGCATCGCCAGGTGGCGGCGGTGATATTGCTCAAGTTGGCGATGGTTTATCAGGCGCTGTTTTTACTGAAGATGGTGCGGGTAATAATTTATACTTTGAAGGAACAGTAAGCGATGCAAATGAAATCCAATTAACAGCGCCAGCTCTTAGTACGGATTACACTTTAACTTTACCGGCAGAAACAGGCACATTAATCAGCAGCGCAACAAGCGCCGGAGGAGATTTAACCGGTACATATCCAAATCCGACAATTGCAGCTGATAGCGTAGCTTTGGCCACGGATACTACGGGAGATTATGTTTCAGATATAACCGCTGGCAATGGTATAGCTTCAACAGGGGCAACAACCGGAGAAAATATAGCACATAGTTTGAGTTTGGATTTATTAGCCACTCCAGCGGATGCTTTAAGTACAACGACTAATTCAGCTTCCGGCCTGGAATTTATCAGTGGTCAATTGTCTATGTTGCAAGGTTGTGCGGATAATGAATTATTAAAATGGGATGAAACTAGTGATTACTGGGCTTGCTCGGCTGATGCTACCGGAGGCAGTTCGGATTTTGAAGCGGTTTATGCTACGGATGCTGATAATACTTTAACTACCAGTAATAGTGCTTTTACAATTAATACCGGCACATCTGATTTCATCGTAACCAGTAATGATTGGAGCGTGAATGCCAGTGGAGCTTTAACAGCTACAACCTTAACAGACGGGACATTTAGTACAACAGGAGGAACAATTACAGGAGCAACTTGGAACGGCAATGCAATTGAAGTGACATACGGCGGTTTGGGCGGAGATGTAACAGCAGCCGGAGCAGGTGAAATATTATATTCAACAGGCGCAACCACTTATGATTCATTGGCAGCCGGAACCAGCGGTTATTTACTGCAGTCAAACGGAGCAGCAGCCCCAAGCTGGCTGGATGTAAGCGGTTGGGATCAGGATGTGTCAAATGATATGAGCAATGCTTTAACTGGCGGATATATATTTGTAGGCAACGGAAGTAATGTGGCAACCGGAGTAGATATGACAGGAGATGTTGATATAGCAACGGACGGGGCAACAACAATTCAAGCGGATAGTGTGGCTTTAACTACAGATACTACGGGCAATTATATAGCTAGCTTAACGGCTGGAGGTGGTTTAACAGGAGACGTGGCTTCAGAAGGCGCTACCCCGACTGTAGCAGTAGGAGCCGGTAATGGTATTACGGTTAATGCAGATGATATTACCTTAGCTTTACAAGCCAATAAAGGTTTGGAAGTAGATGGTAATGGTTTATCATTAATAGATTGCGGCGATAATGAAATACTAAAATATTCAACTGGCACAGGTCAGTGGTCATGTCAGTCTGATAATACGAGTGCAGCAACAACCTTGCAAGACGCTTATGATAACGGGGCAACAATTACAACAGCCGGTACAACTGATATAGCTTTTAATTTAAGTTCAGGAGGATTTACAATCGCTGGTTCAGGAGCAATAAGTTTAGGTGATAATAATGGTACTTTTGCAGTGGATTCAACAGCTTTAGATATAAGCACTGCCGGTGTTTTATCTGGCGGTACTTGGCAAGGTAATGTTATTACAGAACAATATGGCGGGACAGCGCAAACTATTTGGAGTGCTGGTGATTTATTGTACGCTTCAGCTGCCAATACTTTGAGCAGATTAAGCATTGGCGGTAGTGATAATTTGGTTTTAGCTGTTTCTTCGGGTCTCCCAACCTGGCAGAATTTGAATAATATTACTACTGGCCTGGATTTTGTTAATTTTGCCGATAGCCTGTCTTTGGATGCTACTACAACAATTGGTTTGAATAATTTTAATTTAAATACTACGGGAACAGGTGATTTTACGGTTAATAATACTGGCGATGTCAGTCTAACCCCAAGTAATAATTTAACTTTACAGGCCGGTTCTGGCACTGTTAGTTTGGGTACTTCAACGGATTTGACAGCTAGCGGTGCTTTGACTATAACTTCAGCTAATGCAACTACTTTGACTCTTAATTCTGGTACGACCGGCAATTTAGCGATCGGTGATGATAGTAGCGCTGAAACTATTAATATTGGCACTGGCGCAGCTGACAAAATTTTGACTTTAGGTTCAACCAATACTACTTCAACTACCAGTATTCAGTCAGGTAGCGGTAATGTTAATTTGTTGCCGCTTGGAGGTAATGTGACCATTGGTACGTCGGATACTACCGGCACAACCTTAGTGCTTGATACTAAAACTGATTCAGGGGATCCTACAGGTGCTGATGGTGCTATGTATTATAATTCCAATGATAATAAATTTCGTTGTTATGAAAGCGGTTCTTGGAAAGATTGTGATACTGGCGGTACAGTCAGTTTGCAGACAGCTTATAATGGCGGAGCGACTATTACTACTTCAGGCGGAGTGCCAATAACCTTTACTACGCCTGACGGCTCAAATAATAGCAGCTTGATTATTAATCAAAATGATACTACTAATAATCCGGCAGCTTTAGAAATAAATAATACAGGTAGCGGTAATGATATTAATACCACTGATGGTGATTGGTATATTACTAATGCCGGTGTTATTAATACCAGCGGCAATATTAATACAACCGGCACAGGGACGATTACTTCAGCCGGTACATTGACAGCTCAAAACGGTTTTACTTTAACAACCGGTGCTTTGAATATGACAGCGACTTCAGGCAGCTTATCACTTTCAGGTTTAAGCGCTTCATCTATTGCAACCAGTAGTGGAGACCTGACTTTACAGGCTGGTTCTGGTACTGTTTCACTGGGAACTTCTACTGATTTAACATCTAATGGAGCATTAACTGTTTCTTCAGGTTCTGGCAGTATTAATTTGCAGGCGGCTGGGACCGGAACAACAGCAAATGTACAAATTGGTGATGGTGGCGCTGGTTCAAGCAACCCGGATTTATTAGTTTTTGATATTAAATCAGATTCTGGCGATCCGGTCGGTACTAATGGCGGTGTATATTATAATGATAATTTAAATAAATTTAGATGTTATGAAAACGGTTCTTGGACAGATTGTATATCATCAGGGGCAAGTGGAACACAAAACTTTATGGCCAATTCGGCTGAAGCAATTCATGAAGCAGACGGGGGCAGTAATAATGTTGACTCCTGGAGATTATACGATTATACCGACCAAGAACAATATAATCATATTTATGGTAATGCAGCAGATCAAGATTTGGATATAGTTTATCAAAAACTGTTACCTTCAGATTTTAGCTCTTGGTCAACTAGTGCGATTACAATAACTTATAAAACTAGTTCTGCAGATACCAATACTTCTAAAGTAGCCTGTACGGTTTATGATACCGCCGGGAGTTCAACTTATACTACAGCTGATAGCGCTTCAACCAGTGAGTCTACAATAAATATAACCAGTACCAATATTGGCGGGGGGACTTGGACAGCGGGAAATCCTTTTGTTATTGTTTGTAAGGGTACTGTTGATGATACAGCTACAGTAGATATTGGTAAGGCCGTTTTTAGCTATAATTAATAAGCTGAATTGATAATCTATAAAATTTTTTATGAGAAAAACGGGTATAAATAAATTAAATTTAAAATTAAAAAATTATATAGGCCTGCGGCTTGGTTCTTTGCGTAAAGGTTTGCTTATTTGGTTTATTTTTATTTTTATTTTAACTTCTACAGGTGTTTTTTTTAGTAATATATTTATTAATATTCCTGAAGCACAGGCTGCAAGCTGGTATAATTCCAGCTGGGATTATCGAAAATCAATAACCGTTGATTACACACAGGTTTCAACAAGTTCCCAAACTAATTTTCCGGTATTGATAAATTTGAATTCCGATCTTAATTTGGCTACTAATGCCCGAAGTGACGGTTATGATATATTGTTTACTTCGTCTGATGGTACAACCAAGCTTGATCATGAGATTGAAAATTATACCAGCTCTACCGGTGAGCTAGTCGCTTGGGTAAGAGTGCCTAGCCTTTCTAATACCGCTAATACAGTATTTTATATGTATTATGGTAATAGCGGAGCGACAGACCAGCAAAATATGACCGGTGTTTGGAATAGTGATTATGAGTTAGTACAGCATCTTCAAGAAACGGATATAGACGGAGGAACCGATGATATAAAAGATAGCACCGCAAATGCCAATGATGGTACTACTTCTGGCATGAACACCAGTGATCAGGTAACAGGTAATATTGATGGTAGTTTTGATTTTGACGGAAATAATGATGAAGTTGATTGTCAAAATCCCAGCAGTCTACAATTAACAGGGGATATGACTATTGCGGGATGGGCAAAACCAGATGTAACTGATACTTATATGGGCATAGCTGGTAAACTTGAATATGCTGGCGGTAATTATAATGGATATAATATCTCAAAAGATGGTGGTAATTATTTTCGTTTTTTTATTGCCAGTGGTGGCTCAACTGATTATATTTTAAGTGATTCTGTTTATAATGATACTGACTGGCATTATATTGTCGGCGTAAGGGATGGTGGTACTAGTTATTTATATATTGATGGCGTGTTACAAACAGATACGAGCACTCATGCAGTATCCGATACTGGTGATGATTTTCGTATTGGCAGACAATATGTTGATTATGATGGCCGTTGGTGGGAGGGGCTTGTCGATGAAGTCCGTGTAAGTTCGGTCAATAGAAGTAGCGGTTGGATTACAACTTCATATAATAATCAAAATTCACCTTCAACTTTTTATAATTTAGGTCCTGAGCAGTCACAAGACGGACAAATTGTTTTTGGCGCTGCCACAAGCGGGACTACCTGGCAAGTTCCGGTAGGTGTTTATCAGATTAATGTTAAATCATGGGGAGCTGGTGGTGGTGGCGGCGGAGGTGGTTCTGCTCAGTCTGGTGGTGATGGTGGTGGTGCTGGTTATACAAATTCTACGCTTAGTGTTACACCAGGGGAAAATTTAACAATCCGTGTCGGTGGTGGTGGTTCAGGCGGTGCAGTGGTTAGTGGAGTGTCTTCTGGCGGCGGCGGCGGTGGTTATTCTGGTGTTTTTAGAAATACTACATCGCTTATTGTAGCTGCTGGTGGCGGCGGTGGTGGTGGCGGTGATAATCAAGCCGGTGCTCCGGCTGGCGGTGCGGGGGGTGTTGGTGGTGGTACCAGTGGAGGAAGCGGTAGTGGCGGTGGCGGTTCTGTGACCGGTGGTAGCGGCGGAACTCAATCGGCTGGAGGCAGCGCAGGCAGTGGTGATGGTTCACCCACGGCCGGTTCTTCTTTAGCAGGAGGAGACGGTGGGCATTTAACTGGTAGTAGAATCCCAGGCGGTACTAATGGAGGCGGTCGTGGCGGCGGTGGTAATGATGGGACAGGTCGTTCTGGCGGTGGAGGTGCTGGCGCTGGTTATTACGGCGGCGGCGGTGGCGGTGCGGCTAATGCTTCCAATACTTCTGGAGCCGGTGGTGGCGGTGGTTCTGGTTATGGTGATACTACGACAAGCGGTAGCGGCACAACACCTGGTAATAATACAGATAGTGATTATATTTCAAGTGTCGGTGTAGGTGGTACGGGAGGCGCTACTGGAACAGCTGGTGCGTCTGGTGGTGATGGCTCGGTAGTAATTATTCTCCCCCCGATTTTGCAAAGTTTTACTTCAACCACTACTGATGGAATTTATGGTCCAGGTTCAAATATAAATATTACAGCTACTTATGATTTAAATTTAGACGGTACGAGTACTTTGACAGCAGTTTTGAGTAATGGTGTCTCAGTCACTTTAAGCACAGTATCCGGAAAAACCGTTTCTGGTACTTATTCTGTAGGATCTACTGGTAGTGGAGAAGATGCTACAGACCTTACCGTATCTTCCATTTCTTCAGAAAGTGTTACAAGTACGGCCGGCGGGACTCAATCATTTTCAACCGTACCAGCTTCGCCTAATAATATAGCTGATACTAGTGATATTAATATTGATACGACTGCGCCAGCTGTCAGTTCAGTTGAGATTCAATCGCTTACTACTATTGATGTAACTTTTGATGACTCTATGGGTAGCGGTGTTACTACAGCTGCTAATTATACAATTTCTAGTTCAGGCCAAGGTACTGTCGCCGATAATCCAAATAATGTTGCGCTTGTATCCGGTAATATTTATAGATTAACTTGGAGTTCGGGAGCTTTGATAAACGGTGCGAGTGTTACTATTACCGTTGCAAACGCCCAGGATGCTGCAGGAAACGTAATTGGCACATCAAATTCAAGTAAATATAGAATTAGAGGAATTTTTGATGGTGGTATTAAAGTTAATAGTTTTGAAGGGGGAACAAGGGGAGAGTATCAGTTTCATTAAGACAATTGGATTTGAAATGATTGTAATTATTTTGGTATAATAATAATGTTAGTTATAATTAAATTTTTAAATATAAATTCAATTATGAAAATTTTCAAACGTAAAGACAAAAAACACAAACAATCTTGGGGGAAAATTATTAAAATTATAATTGTTATTTTGGTGATTGTGGTGGCCGGTTATTTGATTCTTTGGCAAACAGGTGTTTTGGAAACTTTAAAAATTGCCAGACAAATCCAACAACAGCAGCAGCTTTCAGCTGAAGATCAGGAAATTTTAAAAGAATTAAAACAAAGCCTACTTTTGCCTGAAGATACCAAGCCGACTATGGCGGTTATAACCGATGTTCAAGCTTTAAGGGAAAATCAGCCTAATTTTTTTGCTAATGCGGAAAACGGGCATCGTTTGATTATTTATCCGACGATGGCGATTGTTTATGATGCTCAGGCCAATAAAATTATTAAAGTCGGGCCGGTAAATTTTAATCAATCGGCGTTACAGCAGGTTAATGTGGCCCTGTATAACGGTTCAGGCAATGATCAAAGATTAAATGAATTTGAGGAAAAATTAACAAGTACATTTAATAATGTCGAAATAAATGTCAGAGAAGCGGCTGCCAATACTTATAATAATACTTTGGTTATTGATTTAACCGGTGAAAATCAAAATATCCAAGAAATTGCTGAGGCTTTGGGTGGTCAAGTTTCTGAATTACCAGAAGGGGAAGCAGCTCCGGAAGGAGCAGCGATATTGGTGATAGTAGGAAGAGAATAAATTATTAAAGCATTAGAGCAGTTGATTTTATTTTTGCCAATATTGCCGAAGGATTTGGCCGTAGATTGGAGCGGCTATCCAAATAATCATTTAATCACTTTTTATTGTTTATTTATATCTAAATGTTAAAATCAAAACGAAAATTTAAAATATATTTTCTAGCGGTATTGATTTTATTAATGCCATTTTTAGTTTTAGCTGTAAACGATGTTACTTTTAATGGAACTGTTGATTTTCAACTGGATACCATTGATGCGCCGGTAACCTTGGCAACCATTTATGCTCAGCCTGGCGGTGTTGTTACTTCTTTGGATGTTCAGTCAAATTATATTGATATTTTACTAGATTCAGGTTCTGATATAAGTTTTAATGCGGCCGCTGGCTTTTATTTTAATTTGCCTAATCCCGTACCGGCTGGCGTAACTGTTACGCCAGGGTGTATTCAAGATCAAATAGGATTACAATCCACTGTTAATGCTACGGTACGTTTAGAAGTTACATCTACCAGACCTGTTTGTCCAGGTGGAGGAGGGGGGACATATATTATTCCTAAAAATTATTCATTTTCAATCAATAATGATGCTGACTGTACTGAGACCGAAAATGTAATTTTGAATTTACAGGCTGAAGATGCTGAAGATGTTTTAATTAGTAATAATGAACATTTTGTTAATGCTCAATGGCAAGAGTTTACTAATCCTAGTGAAATTAATTGGCGACTGGAATCAGGGGATGGTTTAAAAACAGTTTATGTGCTTTATCGAAGTTCTACCAACACTTTTTCTAATAAATTAAGCGATTCAATAGAATTAAAATATTCCGGTTGTGATCAAGTAGCCGATGAACCGGAAGAAGAACCAGGTGGTGCTGGAGACGGTTTGGATTTGGAAGAAGGCGATTTGATTAAAGGTTCATTATCGGCTGTTTATTATTATAGCGATGATGGTAAACGGCATGCTTTTCCTGACATTGGCACTTATGACAGTTATTATAACGGTGATTTTTCCATGGTTCAAAAAATTACTGATCAGCAATTAAGCACTATATCATTAGGTGCAAATATGACATATAATCCAGGAGTTAGAATGCTTAAAATTCAATCTATTCCCAAAGTTTATTTTGTTACACCAGGCGCGGTTTTGCGATGGGTGACATCCGAAAAAATAGCTGAAGAATTATATGGTGAAAATTGGTCAGATTATGTTAATGATTTAAACGTTGCTTTTTGGCCTGATTATACTATTGGCGAGCCAATTTATTCAGTTACTGATTTGCCAGAAAATTTTTTGCCTGGGAATATATAAGATTAATAGTGGCAGAGTTTAAAAAAGTATATTAATTTGTTTAATAATTAATTTTTAAAGCTTATGTTTTTAAGATCTGTTGGCCAAACAATTTTAGACTCTTTGGCTATTTTATGGGTAAAATTAGTCGATTATTTGCCCAATTTGGTTGCCGCAGTAATTATTTTAATCATTGGTATTTTTATTGCCAAGGCAATAGCCAAATTAGTCAAAACAGTTATTGAAGCTTTACGTCTTGATCCTTTAATTCGCAAGATTAATATTATTCAGAAAATTGAAGATACCGGTACAAAAGTTGTTTTATCAGAAATTTTAGCCTGGTTGATTAAATGGTTTTTGTATATTGTCCTTTTGATCGCTATTTCTGAAATTTTAAAATTAGGCCAGTTTACAGTCTTTTTAAAGGAAATTGCGTTATATTTGCCAAACGTGATTATTGCTGTTTTGATTTTGGTAGTCGGCCTTGTTTTGGGTGATTTTGTTGATAAATTGATTGTTAGTGTTTTAAAAAGCACTAGGGCAAAATTAGCACCTTTAATGGGTACTATTGCCAAATGGTCAATTTTTATTTTTGCTTTATTGGCCGCTTTATTACAATTAGGCGTAGCAGTTACTTTAATTCAGACCTTATTTACAGCCATAGTAGTAACAATTGCCTTGGCAGCTGGCTTGGCTTTTGGTTTAGGCGGTCGCGATGCAGCTCGGGAAACTATTGAAAAATTCAAAGAAAATATCAAAGAGTAAAAGTGTTTTTACTATAAAATAAAAGAGACTTGGGAAACCAGGTCTCTTTTGTTATAATTAAAGTAATTTAAATAAAACTAAAGTTTTACAGTCCTGGGGATTAAATAAAGCTAAAGCTTTTATATTCCTGGGGTGGTCAGAGAAATTTGGATTATAAAACTTTAGTTTTGTCTGAGTTGAGTAATGACTTATGTTAAGCTGAAGCTTTACAAAATTTATGAAAAGATTTCCTAAACATATCCCATGTCATGTTTATTTAGATGATCAGATTTATTTTATTACTGCCAGAACAATAAAAGCTAAGAGATTTTTTAATAATGAAGAAAAAATAAGAATACTTTCAAATAAAATAATTTTAACTGTTGAAAAATTCAATTTAAAATTATTTGCTTGGAGTGTTTTGATGAATCATTATCATCTGCTTTTTTTATTAAAAAATGGCAATAAGTTGCCAGCAATCATAAGATCTATTAATGGCGGTGCTTCTTATGATTTGAATAAATTTGAAAATATGCCTGGCAGACAAATTTGGTGGAATTATTGGGATTATTGTATTAGAGACGAAGATGATTTTTATAAGCATTTTAATTATATACATAGTAATCCAATAAAGCATGGTTTAGTTAAAAATCATGAAGAATTAAAAGATTATGAATTTAGTAGTTTTAAGGATTATTATAAAGAATATGGTACCGAAAAATTAATGGATTTTTTTTAGGTAAAACTAAAGTTTTACATTTTATGGATATTGGGTAAAGCTAAAGCTTTACAATCCTGGGATGTGTGGTGTAATTAGGATTATAAGACTTCAGTTTTTCCCAGCAACCTCGGATTATAAAACTAAAGTTTTACAGTCCTGGGGGATTAAATAAAGCTAAAGCTTTATAGTCCTGGGGTGGTCAGAGAAATTTGGATTATAAAACTTTAGTTTTGTAGCCCAGAAATTAGAGAATTAAGATTTTTAAATATAAAAATATGTCCGAACAAAAATATATTTTAAAATTTTCTGAATTGAGCATGAAAGACGTGCCAATGGTTGGGGGTAAAAACGCTTCTTTAGGTGAAATGTATAATAAATTAGTTAAAAAAGGTATTAATATCCCTCATGGTTTTGCAGTCACTGCCGAAGGCTTTAAAGCTTTTTTGCAATTTAATGAAATTGATAAGGAAATAAAAAAAATTTTAAATAGTATTGATTATAATGAATTAAAAGATTTGAAAGACAAAGGACAGCAAATACGTCAATTAATTTTAAAATCTGATTTTCCTGAGGATTTAGAAAAGGCGATTATTAAAGCATATCAGAATTTAAGTCAGGAATATGATAAAGATAATTTGGATGTGGCAATTCGGTCTTCTGCCACAGCCGAGGATTTGCCGGTCGCTTCTTTTGCCGGTCAATTGGAATCTTTTTTAAATGTTAAGGGGCAAAATCAGCTTTTGGCCAATATAAAAAAATGTTTTGCTTCTTTGTATGGTAATCGGACAATTTCTTATGTGCATGATCAGGATTTTAAATATGATAATATTTTCCTGTCTGTTGGTGTTCAAAAAATGGTAAGGAGTGATAAAGCCTCAGCCGGTGTGATTTTTACAATTGATACTGAAACAGGCTTTAAAGATGTTGTTTTGATTAATTCGGCTTATGGTTTAGGTGAGAATGTAGTTAAAGGCCGGATTAATCCGGATCAATTTTATATTTTCAAACCAACATTAGCTAAAGATTTTCAAGCTATTATTAGTAAAGAACTTGGCAGTAAAGAAAAAAAATTAATTTATAAAACCAACGGTAAAAAAACAACTGCCAATGTTTCAGTAGACCCCCAAAAACAAGCCAATTTTTCTTTAACTGATAAGGAAATTTTACAGCTCGCCAAATGGTCAGTTAAAATAGAAAAATTATACGATAAACCAATGGATATTGAGTGGGCTAAAGACGGACTAGATAATAAACTTTATATTGTTCAAGCCCGGCCTGAAACCATATCTCATAAAAAAGACACTAATATTTTAGAGGAGCATATTTTACAGGAAAAAGGTAAGGTTTTATGTCAGGGTAATAGCATTGGTGAAAAAATCGGCCAGGGACAAGTCAAAGTAATTAAAGATGTTAAAAATATTACTAAATTTAAAAAAGGTGATGTTTTGGTAACTACAATGACTGATCCTGACTGGGAACCAGTAATGAAAAAAGCCGCAGCTATTGTGACTGATTTGGGCGGTCGGACTTCACATGCCGCTATTGTTTCCCGTGAATTAGGTGTCCCAGCTATTGTTGGGACTAAAGACGCCACCCAAGTTTTAAAAGATAAAAATAAAGTGACTGTTTCTTGTGCTGAAGGTGAAAAAGGTTATGTTTATCAAGGGATTTTGGATTTTCAAGTTAAAAAAACAAATTTAAAAAAAATTCCGCAAACAAAAACTAAAATAATGATGATTTTGGCTGAGCCCAATTTGGCTTTTAAATATTCTTTTTTACCCAGCCAAGGTGTTGGTTTGGCCAGAATAGAATTTATTATTGCCAATAATATTAAAATTCATCCCTTAGCCCTGCTTAATTTTAAGGATTTGGAGGATAAAAAATTAAAAGATAAAATAAATAAATTAACACAGGCTTTTGATAATAAAAAACAATATTACATTGATAAATTGGCTTGGGGTATGGCTAAAATTGCTGCGGCTTTTTATCCGCAAGAAGTAATAGTCAGGTTTTCTGATTTTAAAACCAATGAATATGCTAATTTAATCGGCGGTGAATCATTTGAACCAGAAGAAGCCAATCCTATGCTGGGCTGGCGCGGTGCTTCCCGGTATTATGACGATAAATTTCAACCGGCTTTTGAATTGGAATGTCAGGCAGTAAAAAAAGTCAGGCAAGAAATGGGTTTGAAAAATTTGAAAATCATGGTACCGTTTTGCCGGACAATTGAAGAAGGAAAAAAGGTGCTTAAAATTTTAAAAAATAACGGTTTGAAATCGGGCCAAGATGATTTGCAGATTTATGTAATGATTGAAATTCCGTCCAATGTGCTCTTGGCTGATGAGTTTGCTCAAATTTTTGATGGATTTTCTATAGGTTCTAATGATTTAACGCAATTGACTTTAGGTTTGGATCGTGATTCAGAATTAATTTCAGATATAGCTGATGAGAGAAATGAAGCGGTTAAAAAATTAATCAGTCAGGTAATTAAGACAGCCAAGAAACATAAAATAAAAATCGGCATTTGCGGTCAGGCACCGAGTGATTTTCCTGATTTCGCCAAATTTTTAAGCAAACAGGGGATTGACAGTATTTCTTTAAATCCTGATACAGTGATTAAAACCAGGCTTGACTTAGGTAAAAGTAAATGATAGATTAAAATATATCTTTTAAAAAAGGAGGCACTGATGAAATTTGTGGTAGCTCAAAGCTCTGAAAAATTTACTTGTCCGGCAGATGACTGTCAAAAAGAATTAGAATATAAATTAACAAGTGATGATTTGGATAGCGGACGCGCTCATCTGCGCTGCGTTGATTGCGGTTTAACGATTTTTTTTGAAATAAGAACCAATCCTGAATCGGGTGAAGTAGGAATTAAGGGGCCTAAAGTCTTGATAATTGACTAAAAAAATATAATTTTTAAAATTGACCTGCTTAGTAAAGGCAGGTTTTTTTAATTAAATTTTATTGACTTTTTTATTAAAATATGCTATAATGTAT
This sequence comes from Candidatus Buchananbacteria bacterium, assembly GCA_014729025.1. GTDB lineage: Bacteria > Patescibacteriota > Patescibacteriia > CAIXNZ01 > CAIXNZ01 > WJKP01. The sequence continues at coordinate 17,003 of WJKP01000017.1, read as the reverse complement.
GTATCAGGAAGTTAAATTGGGCTCTTTTTAGAGCTGAAAAAACTAAGGAGGAATCTGATGCGGAAAGCGGATTATGCGGAAATTTGTGGTTGCGTGGGTGGTTTTTTCCTGATGCTATCTCTTTTGGGGATGGCAAACATTTTTGCACCTTGTAAAATTATACCGTTTTGGTTACTGGTGTTTTTCATCAGCCTGACGGTAGCCAGCGGTGTGCTTGAATACGTATTTGAGCGCGCTGCTAAAAAACAAAAGCTCTCGATCAGAGAGCAAACAATCAAAAAAATCACAAGAGATCCCAGGGTTTATTTTACCTGGTAAATCTCAATCCAAAAAAATAAGGGTTCACCGAGTGAACCCTTTTTTCTTTGGTTAATTTTTTGTATAATATAAACATGTTTAAGTTTTTACATACTTTTCAGCCACAGTCGATTTTATTAGAAATCGGCTGGCTTAAAATTTACTGGTATGGTTTTTTAATTGCTGTTGGTATTGTTTTGGCTTTTTTAGTGATTTTATATTTGGCTAAACAATATAAGCTTGCTAAGGATCATGTTTATAACCTGGCTTTTTATTTGATAATTTTTGGTTTAATAGGTGATCGCTTATATTATGTTATTTATGCCTGGGATTATTATTCCCATAATTTACTGGATATTTTTAAAATCTGGCAGGGCGGCTTGGCAATTCATGGCGCCATGATAGCCGGATTATTGGTTTTGTATATTTATGGTAAAAAACATGATCTGAGATTCGGGTTTTTAGCTGATTTATTTTTGATTGGTTTGCCCTTGGCCATGTTTTTTGGCCGCTTTGGCAATTATTTTAATATGGAACTATTTGGTTTGCCAACTGATTTACCCTGGGGCATTCCCATTACTGAGCTTAAAAGACCGATTCAATATTTAACTGCGACACATTTTCATCCGACTTTTTTATATGAAAGTCTGTGGAATTTAATAGTTTTTATAATTTTATTTGCCTGGCATAAACTTCGTTTAAATAAATATAAAAACCCTGATAAAATTCAGGGTTTGGGTAATATTGCTTTAACTTATTTTATTTTATATTCATTGGGCAGATTCTTAAATGAATTTTTGAGACTTGATTATAGTCCTTATTTTCTAGGTTTGCGCTGGGCTCAGTTTATTAGTTTAATAATAATTATTACCTGTTTAATAATTATTATTGCCAGAAAATATTATAAATCTAAGACTGCTCCTGTTGACTGATTTTTTTTAGTTTATATTCATTATATAAAACAATTAAATAGGCAAAAGTCAAAATTACTGTAATAGTCAGATTAAAATAATCAAAACTTCTTAAAGCCCGGCTGCCATAAATGGATAAATAAAGAATGATCGGTAATTCTTTATAAATTTCCGGAGTTTCAACCTGAAATTTATAAAGCCATGATAAAATAAAATTAATAACCAAAGCAATTGCCAGCCATTTTAGAAAATCCTGATATTTGATCGCTTCGTTGGTTATAGATAAAAAATTAAGCGCTACCAGTAATGAACCGGTAATAATAATAAATGTTTTATGATAATTTTTAACATTGGCAAAAAGCTTTAATTTATGGCTAAAAAATAAGGCACTAATAAGAAGCAAGGGGATGGTAAAAATTGAAAAAAGCGTATTCAAAGTAATTGGTAAATCAATTTGGTTTAAAGTCAATGTTTGGATTAAATGGGTATCAAAAAAAGGTAAATTAAATCTAAATCCTAGATATTCAAAAATAAAAGGTAAAAAAATAAATAATATGCCAATTGAGATGCCGCGCCAAAAACTAAGATAATAATTTAGGCAAATAAACCCTATTACAAAACCGACAAAAATTGTTAGAAAAAATAATAAAGGGTCAATAATAAACAAAGAACCCATTAAAAATAAAATGTAAAAAATAAACAATATAATGGTGAAATTTTTCATGATTTTAGATTAAAATTATTAATTTATTTAATTATACCATTTATTGCCTATAATTTTAAGTAAATTCTTTTAATATGGTATAATTAAGATAATAAAAATTAAACTTTATATTATGCTTGGAGGTAAAATACAATACGATTACGCATTTATGTCAGCTGATAAAGTCGGCCGTTTTGGGTTTAAAAAGCAGGAATTGGAAAAATTAGCTAAAAATTTAAAAAGTTTTAATAAAAAAATAAAACAAACCAAAAATGAATCGGAATTAAGTTTTTTAAAATCACCTTATGATAATCAGACTTTACGACAAGTTTTAAGAATAACCCGTAAATTGCCAGCTAAGTTTGATAATTTGGTAGTAGTTGGTATTGGCGGTTCAAATTTAGGAGCCAAAGCGATTTATCAGGCTTTAGCCGGCCAAGATGCCAATCAATTGCCGAAAAAATGGCGCAAATTAAAAATTTATTTTAGTGGTAATACAACTGATCCCCAGCCTTTGGCTGATTTAATTAAAGTTTTAAATTTAAAGAAAACTGTTTTTTATATAGTTTCCAAATCAGGCAATACCATTGAAACTTTGTCTAATTTTTTATTTTTACGTAAAAAAATGATTTGGCAAATGGGCTATAAAAAACATAAAGAACATTTTATTATTACCACTAATACAGAAACAGGCAGTTTAGGGGAAATAGCTCAAAAAGAAGATTATTTGGTTTTACCGCATTATCCTGGCGGTGGGCGTTATTCGGTTTTATCAGTTAATGGTTTATTGCCGGCTGCGGCTGCCGGATTTGATATTGAAAGGCTTTTAGCCGGAGCCAAAACAATGGTCAGACAAAGTAAAAATAATAGAGTTGCTAAAAATTCACCTTTTTTATTTGCTGCTTTGCAGTATTTAGCATACACAAAACGTCAACAAAATATTTCAGTTTTAATGCCTTATGCCAATGCGTTAGCTGAATTCAGTCAATGGTTCAGGCAGTTATGGGGAGAAAGTTTGGCTAATAAAGTTAATTTTAAAAATAAAAAAGTTAATTTGGGGATTACACCTGTTGCGGCTTTGGGCCCGACTGATCAGCATTCACAGATCCAATTATATATTGAAGGCCCCTATGATAAAATAATTACTTTTATTAAAGTAGCAAAAATAAAAAATAATTTAAAAGTACCGAAATATAAAAATACTGATTTGGAATATTTAGGCGGTCATAAGTTTGCTGATATTTTAAATATTGAACATCAGGCTACGGCTGTTTCTTTAATGAAAAACAAGCGCCCCAATGGCACGATTATTTTACCGGAATTAAACGAATATTGCCTGGGACAATTATTTTATTTTTTTGAAATAGCCGCACTTTATCTAGGAGAATTAATGCAGGTCAATGTTTTTAATCAGCCAGGAGTAGAACAAAGTAAAAATTATACCCAGGCCTTATTAGGGAAACCAGATTATGAAAAATATAAGAAAGAGCTAGGTTATTAATTATTGGCAATTAATTATAAAAATATGGTTCAAAAAAATAAAATTTTAAAAGTCGGTAAAAAATCTAAAAAAGATTTGATTTATAAGTGTTCTCGTTGCGGTAATTTGCAGGCCATGATTGAAGGCGAAGTCGCTTCGCCTTGTGAAATTTGTATTGAAAAAGGCAATAAACAGGATTGGTTAGAGACTAATAAGCATATTTTAACACTCACTAAAAATATAAGAAAGGAAATTGAAAGCAACGAAACGCTTACTGATAAAATTTCCGATGCAATTACTGATTTTTGTGGTAGTATGAATTTTATTTATATTCATATTGTCTGGTTTGCAGGCTGGTTGATTTATAATTTAAGTATTGAAAATCCGTTTGATCCATTTCCTTTTGGGTTATTAACTTTGATTGTTTCCTTGGAAGCGATTTTATTAGCTACTTTTATTTTAATTTCACAAAATCGTCAGTCAGAAGTGCAGGATCAAAGAGCTGAGCTTGATTATCAAATTGATTTAAAATCAGAAAAAAACACGGCTGAAATATTAACTTTATTGGCTAAGACCTATAATTTGGTTAAGAAGAATAATAAAAAATAGTAATTTAATAAAATAAAAAAAAGAACCCATACTATTGGTTCTTTTTTTATTTAATGTGGCGTCTAATTGACTATGTTGGAACTATTTGTTGACATTTTAATCTTTTTTTGATAAGTTAAATTATCAGAAAGGAGGAATTCGAAATGAAGAAAAATATCGCTTTGATACTTGTTGTAATCGCTGGCTTTATTTCGGCTATTGGAATGGCAATCCTATCAATCCCCAGAAAAGAAGACCTTGGTCTTTTCCTTATCTTGGTAGCTGTCCTTATGGGATTGGCAGCCCTAATCATACCCAAAAAAGAGAAGACTAAGAAAGAGATATCTTAAAAAGGAGAAAAAGATGAAAAAATTACGATGGCTCGGACCTTACTTGTTCTTTCTGCCTTGGGCAGCAATGTTAGGTGGAATGTTTTCTTTGCTTTTATATGGCTATATGCCTGATACGAAGTTTACAGGTATTGGCTATGTGATAGCAGTATCTTCAATCTTATTTTACGTAGGATTTTGCGGGATTATTACTGCCATTCCAAAGTCAGAAACATAACGAACGAAGAACCCTGACCCGGCGATAATATCAAAGGGTCTTTTTATTTGAAACCAAAAACTAGAACTTGAAAAAGTTCTAGTTTCGTATCACTTCCTCACTATGTTCGTCAGCGACTTCGGTAAAGGTCTTTAGACACTGAGGTCTGAACGAAGTGAAGACCGAAGTGCGGGGACTAGTTGACTATGTTGGAACAATTGGTTAATTATGATATTATATGAACATAGATTATTAAAAAATATTTATGAAAAAAAATTCTAAAATTGTATTTTTAGTCCTAATCATAATTGTATTTTTAATTGTTGTTATTGGGCTCAATATAAAATTTAATCCAACATATAATGTTACTGAAGAGTTTGAGCATTGTGAGGCGTCTTCAATGGAAGGAGTTTATGATATTAAAGGAACTTGTACCACTATACTGATATATAAAAATATAAATAATAAATTATTCTGCTTTATTAAGAATGGTAATTGGAAGCAAGTAAAATTTAATGAATATAGTTGTGTATCCACTAACAAATAGAAATTTCCATAAAATAGAAAAACAAGGTTAATACCTTGTTTTTCTGATACCCACGGAGCCTTATTGACTATGTTGGAACTGTTTGTTAATGTAAAACGCTTGACTTTTTTGCAAAAAAATGATAATATATAAAATCAAAAAAGGAGGTGTAAAGGATGATAATTGTGAAATTTATAAGTAAGAGACCAAAACAAGCTGTAGATTATAATTCCCAAAGTCATAAAACAAAAGCCTGTAAATTTTTATTTTTTCCCAAAGAGCAAATTGGACAAAAGAATGATTTACTTCTTGTCGGTTCTTTCGAAATTTTTGAACATAAAGATTTACTATGGAGTGCTTGGCATAGAGGTATTCTTGGGAAAAATCCTGCAGATTTGCCAACTGCAATTGGTGCAGGCGAATGTGAGAAAGGAAATATTAGAGGATGGGAAAGTATAGGTTATAAGATTAAAACCCCTGAAAAATACAGACCAATAATAAAAAACGCATTGGATATGACCCAGTGATAACATCGCTGGGTCTTTTTTTATTTCTTAAAGTTCTAACCGTCTCGTAGACCTAATCAAAAAAACTAATTTGAGAATTAATTTTTTTTAAAAATAGATTTAATGAAAATGTAATGAAAAAATTATACAAAATAAAATAACCACCGAAAGGTGGTTATTTTTGTCACTTCCTCACTACGTTCGTCAGCGACTTCGGTAAAGGTCTTTAGACACTGAGGTCTGAACGAAGTGAAGACCGAAGTGCGGGGACGACGAGACTCGAACTCGCGACCTCTTGCGTGACAGGCAAGCGCTCTAACCAACTGAGCTACGCCCCCATAAAAGTAAAATTAATGTAGTGAGTATAAAATACGAACTTCATATATTTAAAACAAAAAAAGGAATTTCCGCTAAAGGCGGATCCTGCCACAGGCAGACAGGCAGCCTATGACTGAAATCCTTGTGAAACTATTATAGCATTAATTTTTATGTTTGGCAAGGCTTGGTGTGCTTTTATTAAAACAAAAACCCCGTTGATATTATCGCTGGGGTTTAATGAACAATGATTATATTAAGCTCATTAAATAAAGCTTCCTAGGTATTTGAGAAGCTTGATTAAAAAAAAATTTAAATAAAAATTGGTAATAAACCTAATATAGCTACAATTATTCCTCCAATATATAAGTATTTATTATTTTTTTTACTGCCCATTACAATCATGATTCCAGCAGCAAAAATAATGTTTAAACTTAATATATTTGCTATCATTTTCACCCCTCCTGTTATTTGGATTTATTTTACTTTAGCAAATTATTTTAAGATAAGCAATATTTAAATTTTGGCTTGTCAATCAGATAAAATTGTGTTAAATTAAAAAAAATAAGTTTAAACTAATAAATAACTTAAGGCATATGGAAAAAAATAAAAAAAATTATGTGCCAATTATCATTGCCCTTGTAATTATTGGCGCTGTTGTGATTTGGTTAATGTCAAGCGGAGAGCAGCAACAAGCACTGGAACAACAAAATAATATCTCAAAATCTGCTTTTGCAGGAGCAGTTGATTTCACTATTACGGGGATTGATCCTGGAGCAGGTATTATGATTAATACTGAGAAAGCTATGGATAAATACACTCTTGAAAAGGCTGGTTGGCAGCTTTCAGCAAGCAGTTCTGCTGCTATGATGTCGGCACTACAAGATTCAGTTGAAAATAATGAGCCGATTATTGCTACAGTTTGGGAACCACATTCAGCTTTTGCCATAGCTGATTTACGTAAACTTGAGGATCCTGAGAATATTTATAATGATCCCCAAGCAACTAAAGAATTTTTGAAGGAATTTGCTCCAGAATATTCTGCCGCCGAAGTATCATCAGATGTAATTGCTACAGTAGTTTATCAAGGCTTTAAAAATGATGCTCCTGTGGCGTATAATTTTTTCCAAAATTTTAATGTTTCTTCTGATACTCAAAGCAATTGGATTTATCAATTAAATGTACAGGATAAAGATCCAGAAGTTATTGCTGATGAATATGTTGATGAAAATCGGGATCTTATTGAAAAATGGCTACCATCGCAAGAAACTGATTTAGGTAAAGATGCCATAACTATTGGTATTCCACCTTGGCCGGGAGCGACTGTTAAAAGTCGTGTTGTAGCTGCTATTCTTGAAGAGATCGGTTATCAAACAGAAGTTAAAGAAATGGATAGCGGTGTTGTTTATACTTCACTTGCTGACAAACAAATAGATGTTAGCGTAGCTGGTTGGTTACCTACTACGCATCAATCATATTGGGAAGAAAAAGGCGATCAGCTGGAAATAGCCGGTATAAATATTACCCAGACCTGGCTGGGACTTGCGGTTCCTCAATATGTGGACGAGAATATAAAGTCTATTGAAGATTTAAAATAATAATCAAAAAATAAAACACTCTCTTTTAAATGAGAGTGTTTTATATATAATTTCATGTCGCAAAATTCAGTTAAAATACAAATAGAAAATTTGTATAAAATTTTTGGTTCTAATCAAGAAGAAGCTTTTTCATTAATTGAAAAAGGAAAGACTCGAGATGAAATCCAAAAGCAGAACGGAGCTTTAACCGCGCTTCGCAATATTTCGTTTGATGTAAAAGAAAAAGAAATTTTCGTTATTATGGGACTCTCAGGAAGTGGTAAAAGCACTCTTTTACGCTGTATAAATCGTTTGCAGGAACCCACTAAAGGAATTATAAAAGTAAATAATGAAGATATTACTTGTTTAAATGAAGAAAGATTAAGAAAAATAAGAAGAACTATTATGGGCATGGTTTTTCAAAGTTTTGCGCTTTTCCCTCATATGAGTGTTTTAAAAAATGTTATTTTTGGTTTGGAAATAAGAAAAAATATGGACAAGGATGAAAGACTGAAAAAGGGGGAAGAAGTTTTAAAAATTGTTGGTTTAGATCAATGGAAAAATAAAAAAGTTGATGAATTAAGCGGAGGCATGAAGCAGCGTGTAGGTTTAGCTAGGGCTTTGGCAATTGATCCGGAAATTTTGCTCATGGATGAACCTTTCAGTGCGTTAGACCCCCTTATTAGAACTAATTTGCAAAATGAGCTTTTAAGTTTACAGGAAAAAATGGGTAAAACAATACTTTTTGTAACCCATGATTTAAATGAGGCTATTAAACTTGGTGATCGAATAGCCATTCTTAATAGTGAAGGCGAATTGGTTCAGATAGATACTCCGGAAAATATATTGCTTAATCCAGCAGATGAATATGTTAAAACTTTTATTTCTGACGTCGATCGTCCTGCTGTTATTCGCTTGGAAAATGTTATGAATCAAGTAAGTTTTGAAGCTGATATAAAAGATTCAGTTGATGAAGTTTTTGCTAAAATGAAGAAAAACAATGCTCAGACTGTATTTGTGACAGATAAAGGTTTGTATCGTGGTATTGTTACTCAAAACACGCTCAGTAAAGCCGATAAAGAAACAATTGCTGATTTAATAGTTTATGTTAAACCAGGTTATTATCTTGCTTCTATTAAAGATATTTTACCAAATATTATAACCAAAACTTATCCTTTACCCGTTGTTGATAAAGAAAATTATTTAATCGGTGAAATTCGTGATAAATCAGTAGCTGATATTTTGAAACAAAATATATGAAAAGAATACATTATAAAAAATCTTATGCCTGGTATATAATTGGAGCGCTTATTCTTGCAGCAGCAGCTTATATTCGTTTCGGCGGGACGGGATTACAGGAAATTTTACCATATTTACCGATTGAAGAATGGTCAGGGGGCTTAATAAATTGGCTGAATACAACCTGCGATCCTTTGTTTGTGGGAATAGTTTTTATTATTAAGTCTTTACTTTCACCAATTTTGACTGTTTTGACTTCTTTGCCGCCATTAATTATTATTTTAATATTGACAAGTGTAAGTTACTTATTGGATGGCTGGCGTTTGGCTTTATTTGTTTTATCCCTTTTATTAATTGTTGTTGCTATGGGACTTTGGCCGGAAACAATGATCACCCTTTCTTTGGCATTGACTGCAACATTAATTTCATTAATTATTGGCATTCCGGTCGGTATTGTTAAGGCAAGATCCAATTTAATTAAATATATTATTGATCCGATTTTAGATTTTATGCAAACAATGCCACTTTTTGTTTATCTTATTCCAGCCGTTTTATTTTTCAGTATCGGTAACGTCCCTGGTATTGTTGCTACATTCATTTTTGCTACGCCGCCAGTAATTAGACTTACTAGTTTAGGTATAGAACAGTTATCAAAAGAACATCGTGAGGTCGGTACTTCGTTTGGGGCTTCATCATTACAATTTCTTTGGAAAGTTGAATTACCGTTAGCGATGCCTTCAATTATGATGGGAATTAATCAAACTATAATGCTTTCACTTTCTATGGTTGTTGTTGCTTCAATGATTGGGGCAGAAGGTTTGGGGCAGGAAGTATTAAGAGGGATTATGCGGCTTAAAGTTGGCCAGGGAATAGCTGGTGGAGTCGGTATTGTTATTTTAGCTATGATCCTTGATCGTATGACAAAACGTGTTTGGAAGACTTGAATTGACAAGTGATTTAAAATATATTATCTTGTTTTATTATAAGCGGTAATAATTAAAAATCACAAAAAGGAGGTAATTAATGTCAAGCGAATTAGGTATTTATAAATTAAAAGCAAAAATGCCTTTTACTCCGCAGGAATTTAAAATTCCTAAATACCATTTATCCCAGACATTGGGATCAGCTGAACAGGAAGAGGTAGCAGCCAGATTAATTGTAGCTTGTCAACAGGAAGGGATTTGGTGCGGAATAAGCATTCCATTTTTATTTGATCAAATTAGGGAAGATTGTGAAAATTATGCGAAGAACAATCAGGATCGAATGAACATTCAGGCAAGAAACAGAAAATTGCAAATGGTTTATGAGCGAAAAAAATCAAATTATAAATTTTTATGTTTTTGCACCTTAGGGCTTTATAGTTTATTTGTTCAAAAACCTGTTCCACCTAATTATTTGGCTGTCCCTGAGTTTCGGGGACCTTCTAGTCTTGTATATTTTTGGGGTACGGATAAAATTACCCAAGGAATAAATGCCCTTGGAAAGAGAGGTTTTATTGAGATTAAACGCACAAAAGAGCACATTGATGTTATTTTTCCTACAAAATCACTTTTGAATGCAGTAGCTAAGTATTCGATTAAATAAAAAATACGCTTTAAGTAAACCGAGTATAAATGCTCGGTTTTATAATTGGTTTATAAGAGGGGGACACGAATTGTTTGTTTGTTTATTTTTTATATAAAAAAAGAGAGCCGCACCTTTTTAGCCCTAAAAAGGTGCGGCTCTCTTATCTCTGAATTTTATTTTTTTGCAGTAGTTTTTTTAGTTTTTGTTTCTTTTTTAACTGGTTTAGCTGATTTCTTTGTTGTTGATTTGCTAGTATTTTTTGCGGTTTTAGGTTTAGAAGTTTTTGTGCTGGTTTTAGTCCCTTTAATTTCTTTAATAATTGTCGCAAAAATTTTTGGATTGTTTACGGCTAAATCAGCTAGAATTTTACGGTCGATTTCAATATTATTATCTTTTAAAGCTTTGATAAATTTTGAATAGGTTAAACCGTGTTCTCGGACAGCTGCATTGATTCTGATTTGCCATAATTGTCGCATCTGGCCTTTTTTCTTATGCCTGTCTTGTTGGGCATGCTGACCAGCTTTAAGTATGGCAGTTTTACCTAAGCGTACACTGGATTTTCTGCCCCATTTATAACCTTTGGTGGCTTTTCTGATTTTACGCCTTTTTTTAAGGTGAACTTTGGATCTTTTTACTCGTGGCATATTTTAAAAATTAGTAATTGGTAATTAGTTATTGTTTGTGATAAGGTAAAAATTCTTTAATGGTTTTTCGATTAGATTCATCTACTCTTTCATAGCCTCTTTTACTGCGCGTTTTATTGCCAGATTCTCGGGCATTAAAATGATCCTGCCCAGCAGGTTTGCGCATTAATTTATTTTGTTTGGTTAATTTGTATCTTTTAGCAATACTTTTGCGTGTTTTTAATTTTGGCATATTGGTTAATGGCAAATAGCTAATGGCTTTATGGTTATTAATCTATTAGCTCTAGGCTATTTGCAATTTATAAAATAAAATAAAATAAATCCTTCAATGGATTTAGTAATTGAATTTTAGCTTATTTGATTAAATTAGTCAAGCTTTGGCTGATCTTCTGGTTTATCTTTATTTATTTCTATTTTATCTGTTTCTTTATCTGTTTCTGGCTTTGTTTCTTTTGATTTATTACTGGGAAAAACAATAGCAACAATTTTATTACCTTGCTTTTTAGGCGCTTGTTCTATTTCTATTTCAGTTATTTGACTATTAATAGTATTGATAAAATCCTGAATTATCTCTTTGGCCAGTTCCGGATGTTGTCTTTCCCTGCCTTTTAAAATAATTTCAATATTAATCTTATCACCACGCTTTAAAAATTTATCAGCTTGTTTTAAACGAAACTCAAGATCATGCTTGCCGATTCTAGGGGATAATCTAATATCTTTGACTTCGGTTTTTCTTTGCTGTGATTTTTGTTTTTTCGCGGCTTTTTCCTGCTGATATTTAAAATTACCATAATTCAAAAAACGAGCAACAGGTGGCTGAGCTTTGGGTGAGACAGCTACCAGATCAAGCTCTCTTTCTTTTGCCATGTCAATTGCTTGTCTGGTTGGAAAAACACCCAACATTTGTCCTTCTTCGTCAATCACTCGTACTTCTGGTGCTCTAATTTTTTCATTAATAGGATAAATTTCTAGAGTTTGTTTTTTTTGACTTTGTTTTTTTCTAAATCTGATTCTTTTCAAGTTTTTGTAAGTTAATTTTTAATAATAATTCAACTTCCTCACGTCGTTCGTCAGTACTTTCGCTCAAAGTGTCAGCGAGACACTGAGCCATCAACGAAGTTGAGGCGAAGTGTGGAGATGGCGGGAATTGAACCCGCGTCTTAAAAGTTTTTTAAAATACCATCGACAAGCTTAAAAATGAAAAGGTCTTAATAATGTATGACTGATTTGGTTAAGACCAGACTAAATCAGCTTTACCTGAGAAAATATGACACCCCAAACCTTTTATCAGGCATCAAAGGCAGAGATGGCTGCTGTTTTTATTAAACTGCAGCAAAAGCAAAGTTCGGAGTAAAAGCACTCTTTACTTTGGTAAATAAGTTTTTTGCACTTATTGATGTTGTATTTTGGATTAACGAGGCAAAATACAGCCTCGACTTGCAGTATTTTAAAAGTTCTTTCAATCGACGCCTGTCATCCCCATTATTAAATAACAAATAATAAAATAAATTTTAAAATTATAATTATTGAAATTTATTTTTTAAAAGTCGCTGAATTTTGCGTTTATCATCTCGTTCTTTAATTTGCTGACGTTTATCAGCTTTTTTCTTACCTTTAACCAGCGCGATTTCTAATTTTATTTTGTTATGCTTAGTATACAACGAAATTGGCACTAATGTCAAGCCAGCTTGCTGTAATTTTCCGGCTAAATAAGTAATTTCCTTTTGGTTTAATAAAAGTTTTCTAGGCCGAGTTGGATTATAATCAGGTAGTGGGCCGGCCATTTTATACGCCGGGATAGTGGCATTAATTAAAAATACTTCTTGATTTTTATTAATAGTAATATAAGCCCCCTTTAAGCTAGCCTGTTTTTGTCTGACTGATTTGACTTCTTGACCACTCAAAGCAATACCGGCTTCAAAAGTTTCCAGTATTTCATAGTCAAATTTTGCTTTTTTATTAATTGCTAAAACAGGCATAAAATTATGATAATATCATTATAGCTGATCTAATTTATTTTTTAAATAAAGAAAGAAGGTAACACCTTCTTTTTTGCGACTGAGCCACAAATTACTACTTACAGAACCTAAATTAAGAAAGGGGTAATAGTTTTTTTTGATCAGGTTCTGTAAGTAAAAATTTATGGCCGTTAAGTTTAATAGTTTATTTTAGCATCAAAAAAGTTTTTTGTCAAGATTGTATGGATACTAATTTTGTGATTGACCAACCGGTAATAATTTTTTATAATATAAGCATATATAAAGCTTTGTTATGGCTATTAGTAATAAAAAAATTAATATTGAAATTTCCACTAATTCGATTATTAAGATTTTAATAGTTTTGTTTTTGTTATGGATTTTGTATTTAATTCAGGATGTTGTAGCAATTTTGTTTTTTGTAATTATTTTAGTTTCAGTTTTGGAACCGATTGTCGATTGGTTAAGAAACAAAAAAATCCCTAAATTTTTATCGGTTATTATTGTTTATTTGGTTTTAGTGGCAGTAGTGGCTTTAATTTTTATTTTATTAATCCCACCGATTATTGATCAAGTGCAACAGTTATCAGCCAATTTCCCTCGTTATTGGCAGAAAATGACCATTGAATTTTCCAATGTCGGCCATTTTTTAAACCAGTACGGTATTGATAAAAGTGTGGAATCATTTTTCCAATCATTTAAACTGCAATTTCCTGATTCAACCGGTGAAATTTTTGCCAGGGTCGGTAATTTTTTTGCCGGCATTGTTTCTTTGATAATTATTTTGGTAATAACTTTTTATATTTTAGTTGAGCAAAATGCCATAAAAAAAGTTTTGCGTCAATTGGTGCCAAGTCAATCATTACCTTATGCGTACCAATTGGTAAATCGGATCCAGCAAAAATTAGGCTTATGGTTAAGAGGGCAATTGATTTTAGGTTTTATTATTTTTCTTTTGGTTTATTTCGCTTTGCTTGTTTCCGGGGTTAAATACGCTTTGATTTTGGCTATTATCGCCGGTTTATTAGAATTTATACCTTATTTAGGCCCTTTTTTGTCAGGTTTTATTGCTGTCTTTTTAACTTTATTTCAGTCACCGTTAATGGCGCTTTGGGTTTTGATTTTATATATTGTTATTCAATTTTTTGAAAATCATATTTTTGTGCCAATGATAATGCAAAAAACAGTCGGCTTAAATCCTGTAGTCAGTATTATAGCTTTATTGATTGGCGGGAAATTGGCCGGGCTAATAGGGGTGATTTTGGCAATTCCAGTGGTTACAGCTTTAAGTGTTTTTGTTCAGGATTTTTTGGATAAAAAAAGATCAGTTGAAATGCGATTAGAAGAATAATTTATTATTTATGAGCAGACAAGAAGAAGATAAAAGTACCAAAGTAGAAGAATTAGAGGCGGAAATCAGCCGCATGAAAAAAGGTTTAAAAAGAAAGCAAAACAAAAAAATGTTTGGCTGTTCCGGTTGTTTGATTTTATTTTTAATTATTATTTTAGCCATTAGTTTAATTGGCGCTTATGTTTTAGCTAAAAGTGGTTTAAAAGAAGTCCCGTTTTTGACAGCCAATTTTTATCACGAACCAGAACCGGCCCGTTTGGTTGAAGCTGATAATGTTAGTGAGGCTGATAAAGATATTTTGGCGCGACTGGAAAAATCGGTTAGCCAGGAACTAGTTGCGCAACAACAAATAAATGAGTTAACTGTTTCGCTTGATTTATCCGAAGAAGTTTTAAGCGCAGTTTTAAGGGATAAAATTAAAGAAAAAGCTAGTTTAGCTGAAAAAATTGAATATGCGCAAATAGCTATTTTACCGGATAATTTGGAAGTTTTTATTGAAAACAAAGATCCGTCTAATTTAATTATTACTTTAAATATCAAGCCGACTATTAAAGACGGCAAAGCTGATCTGGAAATTGTTAATTTTAAAATAGGTGATTTGACTCTACCCAATTTTATTGGTAATATTTCTTTTGGGTTTATTGCTGAAAAAAGTTTAAACAATTTTTTAAATGTGACAGCTAAATACGGCCAAATTCAAAATATTAATTTAATGAATGGCAACTTGATTTTGGAAATATTAATTAATAATTTTAAGGAATTACTTTAGAATGATTGCCAAAAGAATCTTAGTTTTTTTAGGCCCGCTACTAATTGCTTTAATTCTGGAATTATCATTTTATAATATAAAATTACTTTATATTTTACCCTTTATTGGGCTTTTGGGATTGTTATTAATGTTAAAGTATTTTATTAAGCAAAAGTTTCGGAGTAAGGAGTATTTTTACTTGTCGCTTTTGCCGGTTTTGCTTTTTATTTGTACAGTCAGTTTACTTTTATTTCTTAGTGTTGTATTTTTAAAACATTTGTTCATAATTTTATTTGCTTTATTATTAATTTTATACTTGGAAAATATTTTTTTATTTTACTATAAACCAGCTGCTTATCAAGTTTACGCTTTGGAAAATTTATCTGCGATTTTTAATTTAATAAATTTTTTCCTATTGGCTATAATTTTAAACGCCTTTTATACTTTTTTGAATTTACCCTTGTGGTTGCTTTCCTTGATTTTAATTATAGTTCTTAGTTTATTGATTTTGCAGTCTTTTTGGGTCAATAAATTAAAACATGAATTCAGTTATGTTTATTTGATAATAATTAATATTATTATTTTGGAATTTTTCTGGTCTTTGATTTTTTTACCTACTAATTTTTATGTCAGCAGTATTATTTTAACCATTATTTTTTATTTGATTTGGGGACTTTTGAAAGCCAAATTAAATGAAAAATTAAATAGAAAAATAATTTGGCGTTATTTGATTATTAGCAGTATTTTATTATTAATAATAATTATTACTTCACAATGGGCCTAATTTTAAATATTAACTATAATATAATTTATGCCTAATGAAAAAAAACAAAGTAAATTTGGAATTAATTTAATCAGCATTTTAATTCTAGTTGTGATTTTGGGCTTTTTCGCCGGGATTAGCGGCGAGTTTTTTACTAAATATTATTTGTCAAATTTAGCTTTTTTCAGAGACCTGTATTTTACTGAACAGACTGATTTAGGTCAAAGAGAAATTATTATTCGTGAACCTAAAAAAGTAGTGGTTGAGCAGGATTTAAGGATTAATCAGCTAAAAAATGAGATTCAGCCTTCGATTGTCGGAGTTTATAAAAAGAAAACGACTGTTAAAAATCTTTTGGATAAGATTTTTTTACCAGCAGATTATTTAGGCCAGGCAGTTGTTTTGACAAGTGATGGCTGGCTGATTAGTACTGCTGATGTTATTAATAGTAATAAGGATAATCTTATAATTAGTTATGATAAACAAATTTATGAGATCGATAAAATAATTAAAGATGATCTATCACGAATAGTTTTTATCAAAATAACGGCTCAAAATTTGCCGGTTATAAGATTGGTTGATTTTACAGATGTGAATGATGGTCAGCAAGTTTTTATGTATAATAGTTATTCTGATCAGTTAAATTTAGCCAATATTCAGGATAAAAGACATAAAATAATTAATAATAAGTATGATTTTATTTCATCCAGTGAAAATCTTGATAAACATATTTTATTAGACAGAGAGCTTGATAATGAATATAATGGTTCGCCTTTGGTTAATTTTCAAGGTGAAATTATTGGCCTTTTATCAGGCCAAACTGATCAGTTAAATCAAGCTATTCCTTTACATTATATTAATGAAATTATTAGCCAAGTTTTAAAAGATGAAGAAATTAACAGGCCGAAATTGGGTATTAACTATATTAATTTAAACCAGGCTTATGGTTTGACTGAAGAGGATAGACAAGGCTTGGAAAACGGTGTTTTATTATGGCCCAATCAGAATGGTATTGCGATTAAGCAAGACAGCCCATTATTTGGTAAATTAGTCAGCGGTGATATTATTACCAGTATAGAAGATCAAAAGATTGATCAAGGTACAGATTTATTGGATATTCTTTTGCAATATAAAACCGGGCAGGAAATCAGTTTAGGTTATTGGCATGAAGGTAATGAGCAGGAACTCAGTTTGATTTTACAATAGATTTTTTAAAATTTTATAAAAAAAGTAATAAAAACCTCTTGGATACAGGGGTTTTTATTTT
>WJKP01000002.1 GCA_014729025.1 Candidatus Buchananbacteria bacterium | reverse complement strand
ATACCAAGTGATAAAGCTAAAATGTTGGCACTGCCGATAGGAATAATAGCTAGAGGCGTTTTGCTGTTATGGGCAATTATCCAAGAAGCAATTTCTTTAATGGTTCCGTCGCCGCCAGCAACAAAAATACGATCAAATTCATTGGGTTTTAATTTGGTAAAACTTCCGTCGGTCGTATAATGCCAGCTAATTTTAAAATCATAATTTTTTAAAAATTTTTTAATTGATTTATCTTTTTTACTTTTTTTACCAGCCAGCGGATTGTAGATTATTAAAATTTTCATTGTTTTAAGTTTATTTGAATTGGCGTACCAGTTAATTGAAATTTTTCACGCAAAGCATTGGCTAAATATTTAAGATAGGCTTGGTTTAAACTGTCATTTTTGCCAATTCTTAATTCAAAACAAGGCGGATTGGTTTTTACTTGTTTGAGGTTTTGCAAATAAGGTGGTTTTGCGCCTTTGGCACTTTTAGGTCGATGTTTTTTGATAGCCTTTTTTAAAAATTTATTCAAGGCATTTTCACTAACTTTAATTTGACGATTTTGATAAATTTGAAGCGCTAAATCAAGAATTTTTTTAGTATTTTTATTGGTTAAGGCCGAAGTAAAAGTTATGGGAACCCAGGTTAGATAAGGGAAATTTTTATAAATATATTGTTCGAATTTTTTTTGCGTATTAGTCTCTTTATCTTTTATTTTATCCCATTTATTGGCAACAATAATAATACTGACATTGGCTTCTAATAATAATTTACTTAATTTATTATCTTGGACAGAAATCGGCTGAGAAATATCAAGTACTAATAAACAAATATCAGATTTTTGAGCATTTTCCAAACTTTTTTTAACAGAAATTTTTTCCAATTCGCGATTAATTTTAGACTGTTTACGGATGCCAGCCGTATCAATTAAGGTGAAAATTTGATCATTATAAATTATTTGAGTATCAATCGCTTCTCGGGTAGTAAATGGTTGGGGAGAAACAATGACTCTTTCTTGCCCTAAAATAGAATTTAATAATGATGATTTGCCGACATTTGGCTTGCCAATTATGGTAATTTTAATGCCAGATTCTATTTCTATTTTAGGTGCTTGTCTTGATTTTTTAATTTTTTTTAATTTACTGACTACTACATCCAATAAATCACCAGTCCCCGAACCATTAAGGGCAGATACAAAAATAGGAGCTCCTAAGCCTAATTTGAAAAATTCAGCAGCTTTTTCCTGCTGTTTTTGAGAATCAGTTTTATTGGCAACCAAAATTATCTCTTTATTTAATTTTTTGAGATTTTTGCATAATTCTTTATCTTGCGGCAAGAGACCTGTTTTTATATCAACTACAAATAAAATTAAATCGGCTTGTTTTAAAATAGCTTGAGTCTGATTGATAATATCCAAGGCAAAATCTATATTTAATTCTGGCGAAAGTTTTTTGATTTTTTTACTGGCAATAATTGTTTCAATTCCGCCGGTATCAATTAATTCAAAATTAATACCTTGCCAATAAACTTGTCCGATATTAATATCACGGGTTGTTCCGGCTTTTTTTGAAGTTAGAGCTTTGGGTTTTTCAATTAAGCGATTAAAAAGAGTTGATTTACCCACATTAGCTCTGCCAATAATAACAACTTTAGGCAAAGTTTTCATAATTTTTATTGTAATCTTGAGATAGAGGTTGGATCCTGATCTTGGCCTAAAATAATTAGAAAATCAACATCAGAAGAAGTATTTAAATCAGTATTATTTTTAGGATCGACATTTGCTTTTAATTGTTTTTTTAAATCTTCCAAAGCATCATTTTTTTGCCCATCGGTTAGGTCATAAATAACAGTTTTTTCATAATTTTGATTTTGGGCATTGCCGATTTTTAAAATTTTATAGCCATTTTTTTTAAGATCCAAGGAAGTGCGATACGCCAAGCCTTCTATTTTAGTACCATTTTGAATTTCAACTTTGGTAAATTCTCTGGCTTGTTTTTGTTTTTCCGGTTCAAATGCATATTTGAATATTTGTTGTAATTGAAAAAAAGATATGTCTTTGGGTAAAAGCAAATAAGCACCATTAATATTAGTCGAGTAAAGCGGGCCTGTGGGACCATTATCAAGTACAATATTAGCAATATTTTCTTCATTGAATTGTTTGGCCATTTTAGCAAATTTGAAAATTTCCCAAGTTTTCAAATTAGTAGCGATATTGTCATGATATAAATCAAATAAAGCTGAGATTTTATTGTAACTTAAGAATGTTGTAAAAGACAATGCTTTATCTTTTACTGCTTGTAAAACTTTTTGCTGTCTTTTACTTCTGGCAAAATCAGAATTTTCTCCATTAGTGCCATGCCTTGATCTGGCAAAGTTTAGGGCTTCTTGGCCATTCATTTTTTGCCAGCCCTCTGAAAATGAAACCGTTTGATAACCATAATTATCAGTTGGGAATTGATTGTCAGCAAAACTGTTATCAACATAAATTTTAATACCGCCAAGCTCGTCAATTAATTGTTCAAAACCGGAAAAATCAACTCGAACATAATAGTGAATTGGGATTTTAAAAATTTGACTAATTGTTTCAGCCGCAAATTCAGGACCTTGTTTTTTGTTTTTCATTTCACCAAAATGATTGGCATTATTAATTTTGCGCCAGCCATAACCAGGAATCGGTACTGATAAATCACGAGGAATTGAAATCAAAACGACTTTGTGAGTTGATGGTTTGACAGAAGCGACTATGATCGTATCAGTTAGATAAGGACCAGGATGACCTTCACCGCCCATACCCAAAAGTAATATATTAATTCTATCTTCATTTTCGCCTTCAAGTGGTTTATCTGGACTTAAAGATAAACCATAGCCACTAAAAAGATTAATTTTTTCAAAAGTTTCTGTCAGACTATCACCAGACAAAATAATTTGAAAAGAAAAAACAAGAATAAAAATTAAAATAAAAATCAAGGGATAAAAAAATAATTTGGGAATTATTTTTTTATAACCCTTTTTCTTTTTATCAAACAAATTATTTAAAAAGTTAATTTTTGGGACTTCCATTTTTTGATCAATTTAATCAATATGAAAATAAGAAGAGTAATAAATTATATTCTAATTACTATATATTTAACCATTAAAATAAAAAAAAATCAAATCGTATGAATTTGCTTTGAATTATTTTTTATGCTATAATTTTTATAATCTTAATTTTTTATTATTAATTTTCCTAAAAAATGTTTAATGGGAGCAGTAAGCAAAATAATGATCAATTTGAATGGAAAACAAAATCAACCTATGATTCTATTTGGCGAACTTTGGGTGAATTTTTTGTTGAAATAATTAAAGTAGTAATTATTTCATTGGCAATTATAATACCAGTTAGATATTTTTTAATCCAGCCTTTTTATGTCAAGGGAGCTTCAATGGAACCGAGTTTTCATGATCATGAATATTTAATTATTAATGAAATAGTTTATCGTTTTGAAGAACCGCAAAGAGGTGATATTGTTGTTTTTCGTTATCCCAAACAGCCTAGTCAGTATTTTATAAAAAGAATAATTGGTTTGCCAGGTGAAAAAATTAAAATTAAAGCTGGTGAAATTATAATTTATAATGATGAATTTCCAGAAGGAATTACTTTAAACGAGGAAGTTTATTTATTTGAAGACGAAGAGACTCCGCATTTAGGTAAGACAGAATTTATTTTGGAGGAAGATGAGTATTTTGTTTTAGGTGATAATCGTGATGCCAGTTTGGATTCTCGTAAATTTGGCCCAGTTAGTCAAAGATTAATTATTGGTAAAGCTTGGGTTCGTGGCTGGCCTTTGGAAAAAATAACAATTTTTGATACACCGGAATATAATTTATAAATTTTTAGTTTAATTATTTAATATGCCGAGAACTACTAAAAAGACAAAACCGAAAAAGAAAACAACAACTGCTAAAAAAACAGCCCCAAAAGCAAAACCAAGTAAAGAAGGGACAACAAGAAAAGCAGTAGTTAAGTCTGAGTCTCAAAAACAGCCAGTTAAGATCTCTAAAAAAACGCCGCAATTATTAAGAGGTTTTAAAGATATTTTGCCAGGCGAACAAAAATATTGGGATTTAATAAGAGAAAAAGGTGAAATTTTTGCTTATGATTATGGTTTTGAGAGGATTGATTTACCTTTTGTTGAAGAAACCTCATTATTTATTCGTTCTGTAGGCAAGGAGACTGATATTATTGATAAAGAAATGTTTTCTTTTGAAGATCGAGGCGGTGAAAGTGTCAGTTTAAGGCCAGAAGCAACAGCTTCAGTGGTTAGAGCTTATATTAATCACGGCATGTTAAATTTATCTCAACCAGTTAAATTATATTATATCGGTCCGATGTTTCGTTATGATCGGCCTCAGTCTGGGCGTTATCGTCAATTTAATCAATTAGGGTTTGAAATTTTAGGTGATATTCATCCAGTGCTTGATGCGCAAATAATAATTTTATCTTATAATTTTTTTAAAGAATTGGGCGTGCCGGTTAATATACAAATTAATAGTATTGGTTGTCCAGAATGCCGTAAAGAATATAAAGTTCAATTAATTAATTATTACAAAACACAAAAAGCTGATTTATGCGAGGATTGCCAGGGCAGATTAACTAAAAACCCTTTAAGATTATTGGATTGTAAACATGAAAAATGTAAGACAATCAGTGAAGACGCACCGCAAATTGTTGATTGGTTATGTGATGAATGTAAAAATCATTTTGTTAAAGTATTAGAATTTTTAGATGAAATAGAAATACCTTATAATTTGGATCCGACATTGGTTAGAGGGTTGGATTATTATACCAAAACAGTTTTTGAAATTTTGCCTGCTTTGCAAGATTCAGAAAATAATAATAAAAAAGCTCAAAATTCACTGGGAGGCGGCGGACGTTATGATAATTTAATTGAATTATTGGGCGGGCGACCAACTCCGGCAGTCGGCGCTTCAATTGGAGTTGAAAGAGCTATTTTAAAAATCAAAGAATTAGAAGTAGAGGTACAGGAAAAAGAATCTCCAGATATTTTTATTGCTCAATTAGGCGAAGCTGCCAAAAGAAAAAGCCTGGCTTTTTACGAGGAATTAAGAGATGAAGGAATAAAAATTGTTGAAAGTTTTTCCAAAGATGGATTAAAAAGTCAATTAGATATTGCTAATAAATTAGGCGTTAAATATACTTTAATTTTGGGACAAAAGGAATTAGCAGAAGAAACGATTTTATTGCGTGATATGGAAGGCGGTGTTCAAGAAACGATTAATTATAATAAAGCAATTAAGGAAATAAAAAAGCGCTTAGGTTTATAGGTTTATTTATTAGATTTATTTTCAAAAAACGCCTTAAATGTAAAGGGTGTTTTTTTGTTTATAACCAGCTTTATTTTATTTGACGAAATTTGATTTTATTGTTATTATTAAATTAAATTTATTTAAAGGAGATGGAAATAAAATAATGGCAGAAGCTAAAAGAAAGAAAAATGAAACTTTTGAAAGTTTACTCAGACGCTTTAATAAAAAATTAATGCAAAGTGGCAAATTATTGCAAGCCAAAAAAATTAGGTATTTGACCAAAGAACCGAATAAAAATTTAAGTAAAGATTTGGCTTTAAGAAGAAAAAGAATTAAAGAAAAAAGGGATTATTTGAAGAAAATTGGCAAATTAGAAGATTAATTTTTTAATTTAAAATTAATGTCAATTTTAAATCAAATTGAAAAAGATTATGAGCAAGCTTTCAAGGCAAAAGAACAAAACGTAGTTTCCACATTACGGATGCTTTTGGCTGCTCTAAAAAATGAAAAAATTAAGAAAAAAGGGCATTTAACAGATGAAGATATTATTAAAGTTATAAAAAGTGAAACGAAAAAAAGAAAAGAAGCGATTGAAGAATATAATAAGGCTGATCGTCAAGAATTGGCCAGTTTGGAAGCCAAAGAATTGGAAATTTTAAAACAATATTTGCCCGAACAAATGTCAGAAGAAATGGTTCGTCAGAAAGTTAAAGAAATTTTGAAAGAAATCAGTGATAAGGAAAATATCGGCAAAGTAATGGGGAGCGTCATGCCCCAATTAAAAGGTATGGCTGATGGTGCTTTGGTTAAACAAATAGTGGAAGAAGAAATCAATAAATAAAATTCAATTAAATAAATTCCCATGCTAAGAAAAAAACTCTTGGTAAATAAAAAACACCAAGAGAAAAAAAATAAATTTTTTGTCAGTAAGGCTGCCAAAGTATTATTGATAGTTGTTTTGTTTTTGGCAGTTTTTTTATTTGTTTATCCTGTTTTAGCTCAGCCGGATGTCGGGTTTGAAGCGATTGAAGAAGAAATTGAATTAGGAACTCAAGATATTAGAGTCACGATTGCCAGAATAATTAGGGCGTTTTTGGGTTTTTTGGGGATTATTGCAGTGGTAATTATTATTTATGGCGGTTATTTATACATGACATCAGCTGGTAATCCGGAAAAAGTAACTAAAGCCAAAAAAGTTTTAATTAATGCAACAATTGGTTTGATAATAATTTTAAGTTCTTTTGCGATAGCCAGTTTTATTTTGAATTATTTGGTTGAAGCAACCGGTGGCGGTCGAGGCGTGCCGGGGCGGCCGTCTTATGGCGCTGGTGGCGGTGCTTTAGGAAACGGTATTATTGAAAGTCATTATCCGGAAAGAAATGCTTTTGATATTCCAAGAAATACCAGTATAGTAGTAACTTTTAAAGAACCAATTGACATAACCAGCATTATCTTTGATGCTAATGACAATGGTGAATATGGTGATTGTTTTGATGCTGACGGCAATAATCAGTTTGATATTGCTGATAATAATGATGACGGTCAATTTAACAGAGCTGACGGCGATGTTTCTGAATGTGATTTGATTAACCGAGACAGTATTATAATTAGAAGATTTGATGATACGCAAGGACCTTTTGTAGAATTAGTTAAGGCAACAGTTACTGCTGATCATCAAACATTTGTTTTTAAACCAGTCGAATTATTAGGTAGTTCGGATCAGTCAATTGATTATACAGTGAGTTTAACTGAAAATATACTTAAAGAAGATGGCAGTCAGGCTTTTGGTAATTTTGGTAATTATTCTTGGAATTTTGAAGTATCTAATAGAATTGATAATACTCCGCCGCAAATTGACTCAGTTTTACCAGCTTATTCAAATAATCCTAATGATACTGTCCCAAGAAATCATATTGTCCAAATTAATTTTAATGAGCCAATTAATCCAATGACAATGAGGGGAATTGCCGAGGTGGTGAGTGGCGCTACAGTCGGGCAATTAGAAGCTGATACTTTTAATAATATAATGGTTTCAATTCCGGGCGACCAGTATGTTGCTGGTGAGTTTTTGTATAGTAACGGATATCAAACAGTTGAATTTGTGACTAATGATCTTTGTGGTAAAAATACTTGTGGCGGTGATGTTTTTTGTTTGCCAGGCGAAGAATATATAAATGTTTTAATTAAAGCAGCCAGTTTTTCCGGTTTTGGCGGTGTGACTTTTCCTTATGACGGTATTGTTGATATGGCTGATAATTCTTTAGACGGTAATAAAGATGAACAGGCACAAGGCCCGGTTGATGATCCTTATAATATTAATTTTAGTAACGACCCGACTTATGAAACTGATTTATACGGTGATAGCGCTGAATGGAGTTTTTATACCAGTAATGAAATAGATTTAGCTCCTCCTGAAATAGAAAGTTATAGTCCGGAAAGCGGCGAAATAGGTGTTGATCCGACTACTGATTATGAAATTACTTTTAATAAGATTATTATGTCATCTACAGTAAAATCAGGCGGAGAAGGGTATTGTTCATGTTTGGCTGATGATCAGTGCGGTAATAATTCTTGTGATTTTACTAATAATTATTGTATTGATGATGAAGGCCAACAATATGTTTGCTCAACTCCTTGTCCAGACGGCCAAAGTTGTAATATTGAAAAAGAATATTTTATGTTAATTCCGCCGGAGTTAATGCCACCGCAATATCCAGCAGGCGGTTGGGCGTACTGGTTAAGAAATTCAAATTATGGCGGCAAAACAACAGCTAAAATAAAACACGAAGATTTGGGTGAAAATATAAATTTTGATATCAGAGTTGGTTCTGGTATAAAAGATATTACCCAGAATTGTTATCAGCCCTGTGCCGGCCCAGAATGTTCTAAGGTTGAGATTCAGCCGGGTGAATATGAAGTTCAACCAGGCGAATGGTCTCCAAATGATGAAAGTTTCCCGACTTGTGATTTAACTAATGTTCAATATAGTGCGACTGGTAATTTTATTTTAAATTATATTGATGCTAATGGTGACCCGCAAACCATTAATTTTAGTGCTTATAGTTTAGCAAAATCAATAGAAGATTTTTATTTATATAGAGATGATGGGGCCGGTGGAGTAGGTCCAAGAACATTTTTAGATGGTTTTGGCGGTGTTTTTAATACTTTTATGAAACCAAACAGAGCTATGTCATTTATTTATCATGACAGTTTAAATAATTTATATTATTTAGTTAATGTTCATGGCGCGCCATTAGTGGGTGGCGGATCTTTTCAGGGCTCAATAACTAATGCGGCTGATGAATTTTATTTTGCGATTCGGGACGATATAGGTGGTGATCATGATTGTAACGACGTGCCAATAACTTTTGGTGAGCGCTATGCTGATTGCGGTAATGCTTTGTATAATCATCAAGGTTGGATTGGGCCTTGGGCTGATGGTGAGGCAATTTATATTGGTGATGGTAGCCAAGATATTAATTTTAATATAAATGTAGAATCATTTGTGCCAACAGGTGTAACAGAAGATCCAGAGTGGGTATTTTTTATGACTCAAAGATCAATTAATGTGGCTAATAGTTTTCCGTCTTCTGTTTCAATTAGTTATTTTGCTAATCAATAATTATGTTAAAGTCAGTTAAGAAAAAAAATACCACAAAAAGATTTTTTTTAGGCTTAATAATTTTTTTAAGTTTATTTTTATTATTTAATCAGGTTAATGCACAACCTGATGTTGGCTTGCAACCAGTTGGTGAAGAAATCCAGTTAGGTACAGCTGATTTGAGGGTAACAATAGCCAGAATAATCAGAGCATTTTTGGGCTTTTTAGGTGTAGTGGCTGTCGCTTTGGTAATTTATGGCGGTTATTTATATATGACAGCCCAGGGTGTAGCGGAAAAAATTGATAAAGCCAAAAAGACTTTAGTGGCAGCAGTAATCGGACTGGTGATTGTTTTATCAGCTTTTGCCATAGCCAGTTTTGTTTTAAATCAATTATTACAAGCGACTGGTCCGGCAGGTGGGCCTGGTGATGATGATGTAGGACCAGGTGATGATGATATTCCTGGCGGGGTAGAAGAATTTTGCGCCAACCCTTCATTTGATGAAATACCGTGGTTATGTATCAAAGAACAGGATCAGACTGCCCAAAGTGATAGTTTAATAACTTTATATGGTGGTAATGTGAGTGATACGCCCGGCCGGATTTATTTTACAGACAGGGCTCAGGTTAACCAATATGATGCAGAAATTGTTACTTGTAAAGAAGATGATGTTAAATGGTTTAAAGATATATCAAACAGTGATTTGCAAAAGGTAAAAGTCAGGGTGCCGCAAGGATTGGATTTGACTGAAAATGATTATTGGGTAGTGGCAGAAACAGACAATGGCTTAACTATTAATAAAGTCTGGCAAGGTTATGTTGATGATGATCGATTGGATCGCTTTACTTATGAAGCCGGTGATAATAATGCGCCCAATATAATTTGCTTTACAACTGAAATACCTGATAATGGTGATTTTGCCGAAGGTCCGGAAATTGATTTTGCCAGACAAGGTGATCGAGTCAGAATTAAAGGTGAGAGGTTTGGCACAGTTGGAACAGTTGTTTATAATAGTGGTGATACCAATGATTCAGCCACGATTAATGATTGGCAGGAAACTTATGTTAGCACAATTGTTCCGCCTACAGCTTCAGGTGATGTTCGGGTGACTAGAGATGATAATGCGTATGACGAAGATTACTTAGTGATTTTATGTAATACAGGTTCTGATTGCGGGACTAATTGTTGTCAGCGTCGTCGGGGGCGTAATGTTTGTGTGGCTGAAGAAAATTGTTTAAATGATGAGGGCGAGGCTTGTTTTGATGGTGTAACTTGTACTGAAGCTGAATTTGGTTGCCGTTCTGATTTATTTTGTGATCCGACTGATTGTACTTGTAAACGTCGCGGTCAGGGAGCGCCTTGTGACGCAACGCCTGAAACGGCTAGTTGTGAAGCTGATGATACTTTATGCGGTGATGAATTTTATTGTTCAACAATTGAAGCTTGTACTTGCCAGTATTTACCGCGAATTGACGGATTTGATCCCGAAGCTGGAGGACCGGGTAATTTTGTATCTGTTTATGGTCGAGGTTTTGGGACAGAAATAAATACTACTTCAAAAATAATATTTTTAGGCGCTGATACTGACGGTGATCAAAATCCCGAAGGCGATGCGGATGATTTGGAAGCGATTTTACCAATGAATTGCGGGACTGAAAATGTTTGGCAAGATAATCAGATTATAATTGAAATACCAGATGGCGCAGTTTCAGGGCCTTTAAAATTAATAAATTCTGATGGGCTGGAAGAAACAACCATGGATTCAGATGGAATTGTGGCTGATTTTGAAGTTGATCCCAATATTAATTATCCCAGTTTATGTAGCGTGGATCCTGATCAAGGCGAATTTGGCGATTCAGTTAATTTAGCTGGTAAAAATTTTGGCAATGCAGCTGACGGCCAGGTTTTAATTGGGGGATTAGAATTTTCTCAAGGCGATAATTGGGATTGGTTTTATGATCCAGCTGATGAATTGGATAAAATAAATGATGCAGTCGTACCCAATATTGAACCCGATGAAAATTTACCAGTCCAAGTCAGAAGTGGAGATACTTATAGTAATTCGTTTAATTTTACTGTTATAGAATCAGGCAAAGCGCCAAGAATAGATTATATTGATCCTAATCGGGCGACAGTTGGTCAGTATGTGACTATTTATGGTTCTAATTTTGGCCAGGAAGAAGGTTTGGTTAAATTTAGAAATGCCAGTGGTGATTTTATTGAGGCTGATCTGAGTTTTCCGGAACAATGTTTAAATAATTTATGGCATGATACTTATATTATTGTTAAAGTTCCCGGTTTGGGGCCAGGTAATCCTTTAGCCAGTGAAGTTATCGTAGAAACACAAAATAGCGGTAATACTAATACGGTTGATTTTGAAAGATGTATTTTGAATGAAAATACTTGCCCTTTAAGGCCTGGTATTTGTTTAATAGAACCGAACCAAGGGCCGGTTGGCACTGAAATAAATATTTATGGTGATAATTTTTTGGCTCATGATGCAAATTCTTCGCAAGTAGTTTTTTGGAACAATCAATCAATTATACCGGCGCCAGCTAGCTGGTCGAATCAACAAATAGGTCCGCTTAATGTGCCGAACCAGGCTAATACCGGACCGGTTAGTGTAGTTTCCAGGCTAGGTTTAACCAGTAATCAGATGCCGTTTACTGTGGCTGATTGTAGAGATGATAATACTATTTGTGATACAGCTAATACAGGTAATATTTGCTGTGAAACAGACGGTGTTTGTAAAACAACAGTTGAGTGTTATGGTGAAAAACCGCCAATGTGTTTTTATTCCTGGTCTTTTGCGACTGGCCAGGCTCCACAAGAATTCAGACCGCCTCAAGTAGTAGAAGATATTGAATGTAATGAAAATACGCAATCTCCTTCACCTTGGAAAGATTCTGATTCAAATTGTGTGAATGCCAATATTTCGGCCCGGTTTAATCGTTTAATGAATGCCTCGACATTTACAACTAATAATATTATTGTCAGAGAATGTTGGGCTGAAGATTATTTTGATGAAGAATTGGGTTCTGAATGTGAAATACCCAGTTGGCATAATCAAGATAGAAATATTTATCCGATTAATGAAGAAAACGGATTTTATAGGGGATTTATATATGAAGCGCCAGTTAATGCTTTGCAGCCGGGTCGTTGGTATGAAGTAACTTTAAAAAGCAGTAATGGCGATTATATAAAATCACGTGAAGGACTTTGGTTGGATGGGGATTTTGATTCTAGTCCGGGCGGTGATTATCGCTGGTATTTTAGAATTAAAGATAGTGCTGAAGAATGTAGCTTGGAAAAAGTATTGGTGAATCCGAATGAAGCAACAATTGAGACAATAACTGATACTCAAGAATATAGCGCTACAGCTTTGGCTGTCAATTGTAATATATTGAATGGCAATCTTTATAATTGGGAATGGTATAAAATTTATAGTGACGGGGCAAGAGAAGTTGGCCCGGTTGCTGATCCGCAAGCTTGTGATCGTCGTTATTGTATTGCTGAAATTAGTGAAAGCGATGAAAATAATGACGGTAATATTGACTGGCGTCAAATCGCATCACCCTTAAAACAAGGTTTTACTTTTGTTAGCGCAGCAGCGGAAAATAAAAGTGATGAAAATAATGAATTGATAATTGATTTAAATATCCCGGAAATTTATCGGATTTATCCTGATAATGGTTTAATTAATCCTGATGTTAATTCTTATGTAACAATTTACGGTAATAATTTTGGTAATATCCAACGTAATAGTAAAGTCTTTTTTGATAATGTTGAAGCAGAAATCGCTCCGGATTGTCCGGCAGCTTGGACTGATTCGCAGATTCAGGTGATTGTGCCTAATCCGACGCCAATTGAAGCAGCCAATGAACCAACTTATGATTTAACCGGCATAAATGAAGACGAAGATATGGTAATTTTTTATGATATGGATGAAGATTCCAATGTTATTTTGCAAGATAAAGCTGATAATAATGATGGTGAAATTTTTGGTGCCGAAAAAGTGGCAAGTACTTTTGGCAATGCTTTAAGTTTTAATGGCCAATCTGATTATGTAAAATTGCCCAATAATTATAATTTATCAACCGGCAGTGTGGAATTATGGTTTAAGCCAAATTTTACGACAGGTCAGAAACAAACTTTATTTAGTATTTCTGATGGTACGGCTGATAATATTTTAGCTTTAGAAATTGATCCAGTTGATCAGGATAATGCCAACTTTGCTTTAACTTTAAATACAGCCAGTGGCCAAGCTAATAATAGCACTCTTTTTAATGTTTTGGAAAATGACAACTGGCATCATTTGGTTTTTACTTATGATGGCAATGAATATTATTTTTATATAAACGGACGTAAATTTTATTATTTTAATATCAGTAATATTGCTGCTCCGAATCAGACTGATTTATGGTTTAATGCCAATATTGAACCAACCAATGTTTTGCTCGGCGCTAAAAATACAGGCGAGTTTCTTGATTATTATGACGGCTTGATGGAAGGTTTTGCGATTTATAGCACAGTTTTAAGTGAAGATCAGGTCAGATCACGTTATGGTTTACAAGCCGGGCAGATTTTATTATTGAATTTTGAAGGTATTGGCGATGAAATAATTGATTCATCAGCTAATAATTTTACAAATTTAAAAGCCAGTGACGCAGAATTTAGAATTGATGAGGGACGTTATGGCAAAGGCTTTGCAGATAGTATTATAGCAGTTGAGGATAATCCTTCTTTAAATTTTAAAGATCAAATTTCTATTGAAGGTTGGTTTAAAGTTGCTGATTTTAATCAACCGTTTACCATCTTTGAATCTAATCGAATAAGTTTAGGTAATTTAAATAATAATTGCGGATCTGGTTTGCAATTTTGTTTTAAATTAGCTTTAGTTAATGAAGATAATTTAGCAGTTAGCAGAGCTCGCTGGGCCAGTTTGGAGCCAAATAAAATAAGAAATAATGCTTGGAATTATTTTGCCGCTGTCTATGACGGACAGACAATTAAGCTTTATTTGAATGATGAGGTGCCGGCTGAGTGGTTGTTTGACGGTAGAATTTATCAGCATGGTGATTTTGGTTATGCAACTATTGGCAGTAGCACCGGTGATGCGCAATTTGATAATTTGGCAGTTTATAACAGAGCTTTAACAGAATCTGAAGTTAATGATAGAATCGGCGCTAAAAATGGGGCTAATGTTATCGTGCAGACCAAGTTTGGTTCTGATGATAGTTTGAGTGATACTAATCAACTTTTTTATCATAGTGATATTGTTTATCCTTTTTTGTGTCAATTACAGCCCAATATTGGTCTGGAAGGTACATCAATCGCAATTAGCGGTGATAATTTTGGTGATTCTAATAAAACAATTTATCAAGGTTTAGAATATGATTTGGGCAGTTTGGTTTATTTTGATATGTTTAATTTGTTAGATGAAAATATTGGTAATTGGACAAATGGGTTGGTAAATGCAATTAATCCGTTTAGTGATATTGGCGTTCAAGAAATACCAGTTTCCATTTCCATTGATCCTTTTGCCGAACCATTTATTGATGAGGATGATTCGGGTATTTATAATAGTGGTGAGCAATATGCTGATATTTTAGAACCGTTTGGTGAATATAATCAAGGGTTTTATGAAGTTGAAAAATTTGATCCCGAAGATATTGGTCAAACCGGTATTATTGAAACCGAAGCTGAATTAGTCAGTAATGCTTTGCCTTTTTATTTTTCACCGGTTATAACTAAAATCACACCTGATAACGGACCAGAAGGTCAATGGGTGACAATTCATGGTTATAATTTTGGCCATAATCCAGGTGAAGTTTACTTTTTTAATGATTTAGTGGCTGAGTTTCCGCCAGAACCGTGTGAAAGTTTTTGGACTAATACGCAAATTATTGTTGTTGTGCCTGAAGGCTCGCAGCCAGGTGATGTTTATTTAATTACTGAACAAGGTTTACAAAGTAATCAAGTGGCATTTGAAGTCAATGATAATCCCTTAGGGGCAGGTATTTGTCAGATTGAGCCCAATATGGGTATTGCCGGCAGTAATATTATTGTTAAAGGTGATCGTTTTGATGAAGAAGGTGACGGTCAAGGTGAAGATCAATTATTATTTAATGATAATAAATCAGCGAGTGTTTCTGGTTGGCAAAATAGAACATTAAGCGCAACCGTGCCAACAGGTGCGATTGATGGTAATGTGGTGGTTACTAAAAGAAGAGAAGTTGACAGACAATGTGCTGGTTTTAGTATTGGTTCTTGGTGTCCAAGCGATCAATACGATATTATTTATGAAGATATTCCTAGTAATCCGGTTTATTTTAATGTGTTCTTGGGTTGTGAGCAGGCTGGTACTGGGGAGATTTGCACTGATGTTTCTGAAGAGCCTGGTTTTCCGATCAGACCGTATTATAGTCAAGGTGACGTTCGTAATTTAAATGTGGATGTCGGTGTTTTGGCAACTGACGGCACATATTTATATGCCAGAAATTGGGCTGGTGAAAGTTATAGTTATGGGGGTAATATTAGCGGAGTTAACGGTTCAAATATAATTTATAAAATTGGCACTGGTTATAATGGTACAGATCTAGGTAAAATTTATAAGGAATATGTTTGGCGAGATAAAGAAGGCGTTAATCCTTTAGTAGCGCTTTCCATGACTTATCATTCTGATAATAATTTTTATATCGGCCATAATATAATTCAAGATTCTCAATATTTTATACCTAGAATTATTTTTGATGATGAGAATGACGAATTTTATTTAGAAAACATTGAAATCGCTGATTATTTGTTTAATTCTGGCAATGCTGATACGGAGACGAATCATAAGGGGGCTTTAATTAGTTCTAACGGGAGATTTATTTTCAATGTTGCCATATATGGTTCAACTTCTAATCCAGACGGGTATCGGGTGAAGATATTTGATCCGCAAAATAATTGGCGTAAAGTTAAAGAATTTGAAGTTTCCAACAGCGAGCAAATTAAAGCTTTGCCGTTATCAAATGGTATGGTCGTGGCTGGTGATATTATTTATGTAATGAGCCGGTTTAATGATATCGTGGCGATTAATTGGCAAAATGAGGATTGGGTAGAATCTTGGGAAACTCATAATAATTCAACTTTTGAAATTAATGGCCAATATGACTGGCTTAATAATGTTTTTTGGGTCGGTGAATTGGCTCATGAAATTGATCCTACTGATCCTAGTAATCAGATTCATCGTTATCCGGCTTGTCCTTTGGAAGGTGAAGAATTTTGTCGCGCGGATACAGATTGTGAAAAATGCGGACCAGGTACAAGTTCATGTGTTAATGGTCGTTGTACTCCTTATATAACTTCTTTTATACCTGATCAAGGACCAGTTGGCAGTTGGGTGGATTTATATGGTTGTTATTTTGGTTGTGATCAAGGTACGATTCTTTTTACTGATGATAAGCCGGCTTCATTAATCAATGATCCGGAATGTGCTGATTCCTGGCAGTGCGATACCAGCCCGGTTGATTGTCCAGGTATTGGACCTAGTTGTGATCGTGTTCAGGTTGAAGTACCTGATCAAACTACACCATTTGATGAAAACGATGACGCCGTGACTGGTCCGATAACTTTAATAACAGCTTTAGGCTTAAGGACTGAAACAGATTTTGATTTTGTAGTAACTGATGAAGATTTGGGGCATCAAATATGCAATCTAATGCCTGATTATGGTAACCGAGGAATTACGGTCAGAATTCATGGTGAAAATTTTGAGGAGACTGGCGGTGATATTAATAACGGCGATTATGTTTATTTTGGTTTGGGTAATGGTTTAACGGCACGTGAACCATGGTCTGACAGTAATAATGACGGTAATTTTACTGCCGGGGAAGCGTTTATTGATTTTAATAATAATGGCCAATACGATATAAGTTTAAATGATGATGAGTATTCTTTTAATATTAGTAATTATGTTTCTAATGCGACTGGTTGCCCTGATGATGGCTGGAGTGATAAGGATATTTGCTTTACTGTTCCCAATAATATCGAAAATTCATTAGGTACGACCAGCAGTGCTGCTGGGCAGGGTAATAATGATTTACAGGCGATTAATAATGTAAAAGTATTTAAAGCCAATGATGACAATAATGATCGGGAAGCTTTTGCTTTGAATTTTGGTGATTGCGGCAATCAAATTATTGAACCCAATAAAGGCGAGCAATGCGATGGGATTAGTTTGCCTAATTTAAGTTGTTGTCAATTAGGTTTTGCTGCCAATAAAATTTGCCAAAATAATAGTGAGCCTTGTACTGATGATGCTGATTGTCCTGGTAGTGTTTGTGTTGATGCTTGTGAGATAAATTGTACCAATCAATGCAGTATAGAGGTTTGTGATGAAATAACTGGTTTATGTAGTTCTTTGGATCAAGTATTGTGCGGTAATGGTAATGTAGATAGTGTGTGTGAAGAAGTTGAAGGGCAGGAGTGTTTGGAGCCACCGGTTTGCCAACAAGATAATCAAGGCAATGACATTATAATTTATGAAGAAGAATGTGATGACAATAATACGGTTTCCGGTGACGGCTGTGACAGTCAGTGTCGTTTGGAAGCACCTGAGATTGAAGAAGAAGTTGAGGGTCCGCAAGTTGAAGCAACTGTTCCGGTTCATGGTGATGAAGGTTTTTGCCGTAATGGAATTATTGACGTTTATTTTAATAGTCTTATTAATTCAGCAACTATTACCAAGGATAATATAAAATTACAAACTTGTACCAATCCAGTAACTAAATCAAAAAAAGGCTTATTAGCTGGTTTTTGGTATAATTTAAAAGATGTATTTAAAAAATTAATTGGTCTTGAACGACAAGCTTTGGCTCAATTAAATTGTGGTTCTTTTATTGATATTACGGATTTTGATTTTAACATTAAAAATAGAAAAGGCAGAACTATTTTATCTATTTTGCCAAATGAGCTTTTGGAAAGAGATACCATTTATCGGATCCGTTTGGCGCCTAATATAGAAAATTTAACGGGTGGTAGTTTGGATAATTTGGCTGGTGAACCTGATGGCACGCCGATTGATGACGGTTCTGGAGATTATATTTTTGATTTTAAAACTTTAGGCGAAGCAGGTGATGAATTAAGCGGTATTTGTAATGTTGAATGGATCAATATTAATGTTTATCGTCATGAATATGCAGGGACTGATCCGCCGTTAACCGATCGTGAATCCGAATTAAGAAATAATGATTTATTTATTTGCGCCGGTCGTGATGATTGTAATTTAGAAGTTGATTATGACCAGGATTCAAACACTTCTGGTAATCAGCATATTTATGAAGCCATTGCCAAATATAGCGGAGGCTATAGTTTAAAAGCCGAATATCAATGGTCTAAAACAGTTACATCAGATCCACAAAACGTACTCACTTTATATAATAATCAAGAGGATTTGGAAACTGATCCTGATAGAGTTAAAAATAATAGCGGTATTGTTTATACTACGGCCGAACCAATAAAAGAAGCTAAAGCCCAATTAGTTATAGAAGCCCAGGCTGCTGGTAGCTGGACAACTCCGGCTCAGCAAAATTTCTTGGTTTATGTTTTATTATGTGAAAATCCATGGCCGTCAATTAATGAAAGGTTTCCTGTTTCCAGTTTAATTAATGCGTATAATTTTGAGCTTTATTATTGTCGCGATGCCGGCCGGCCAGGTGATCCTTCTGATGATTTACCGGCAGCCAAATGGTTGTTCCCAGAGGTTGCAGATTTGACTATTTTAGAAAATACTGATTTTGAATTTGGGAGTTTACGTCATTGGGTCCCGTCTGACGGTTCTGATGGCGATGCTTTTATGATGCAACCGGTTTTTGGTGATATTACTCTGGCCAGAGACGGTATTTCCAGCAAGATTCAGGGCAACTGGTGGATTAGTACTAAAGAAAATTATCATGGTTATAATTGGGAAGATATTAATTCAGCGGGACAAGGTTTTGGCCCGATAGGTGTTTTACATTCACAAGCCTTTTTAATTGAAGGTGATGAAATCCGATTTTTGATCGGCGGCAGCCAGACTGACAGTGCGATTTTGGACAGTTTTACTGATATTGAATCACCACCGAACGGTTTGACTTCAGTGGTTTTGGCAGTTAAAGATGATCCAGAAGCAGTAGCTGGCGAGGAAATTGTCAGGAAAACAACCGGACCAGGTATTACAACCATGCAGCAAGCCAGTTTTGATACTAGTCAATTTATGGCAGGCCGATCTTGCCAGTCTGACGCTGACTGTAATAATTATGGTATTTGCGAGTGTGACGGTGAATGCGGTCCGGAAAATAGTGGCCAATGTTCACCTGTAGCTGGTATAATATATATATATGATAATGATACAGCTGGATATATTAATTTTGATGATTTAAATCAATATAAACAAGGTGTAGAAATTCCTATTAGATTTACTGATTAAAAATATAAAAAAATATTTATGATCATAAAAAATAAAAATAAATATTTTATATTTATTGTGTTTTTGGTAATATTTTTAATTTTGCCAGTAGTTGGCTTAGCACAGTCTGAAGATTTTTTAAGTGAGTTTAGCCAAGACGTTTTATTAAAAGAATATTTATTCCCAGTCAGTTCATATACTGAAGCAGGCAATCCTATTACCAAGCAAGGTTT
This sequence comes from Candidatus Buchananbacteria bacterium, assembly GCA_014729025.1. Classification (GTDB taxonomy): domain Bacteria; phylum Patescibacteriota; class Patescibacteriia; order CAIXNZ01; family CAIXNZ01; genus WJKP01. The sequence goes on along the minus strand of WJKP01000002.1, from coordinate 5,936 downwards.
AGAATGTGAAGAGTATAAAGAATACGCCAGCCTAACGGATTGGCAGGCTTGTTTTAATTTACCTGATTTTAATGAAAATAATATTAGCCAATGGGTTGATGGCAGCAGTCTTTATACTCCAGTACAAGCCGAGATAAGTTATAAATTCAATGTTTTGAATCAAGGTAATTATGTTTTTAAAATTAGTACTGCTAATAGTGCTGATAATTTGGCTGCTTTGACCAGGGAGCAAATTAATTATTATTTAAATAATCAAGGTGAGACCATGGACAGTATTTTGGATAATTTAGGTGAAGGGTTTGAAGCACCGGAAACAGAAAGTGAAAAAATGGAATATTTGCGAAGTTTGATTTTTAGCGTGTATGTTGACGGTCAGGCTGAAGAAAATAGAAAGGGGTATTTGATTATTAAAAATACTGATCAAAGCGAGGTTCAAGAAGGGTCTGTTTTAATTGGTAATTTAAAACCAGGTGATCATAATATTTATTTGCATTTTTTATATGATTTTTACTGGGATTTTTCCGGCGTGGTTGACGAGTTACCAGATTATTTTGATGCATTTGCCAATGCTGATTTAAATGATGATCAAGTTTTAGATTCTAATCCAATTATTTATTCGGCAGCGATTGATCAAACCAGGCCAGCCGATGATATTATTGGAGTTCGTATTTATTCCAATAAAATGAATCAAGATCCATTATCTTGGTATCAGGAAAATGTTTTTAATGCTTCGGCTAATGTTACTCAGACAGAAGTAGACGGTTATCGGGCAATTAGAGATGACAGAACGGTTTATGTTGAAGCAGCCAATGTTACAGAAGCTGGTCGTTTTTATACTAATATTTATGTGATTGCTTATAATTTGGATGCGACTGCTTCAACCATTAATATTTTTAATCAAATGTTAAATAACTGGACTTTTAATAAAAATATAATAGAACAGGATCCGTTTGGCGCAGAAGAAATAAAAGATAAATTAAGACGCGATACGATCAGATTATCAGATTTGAATGACATGAGAGATTTAATAGAGAATTATCGGGCGGTTAATGGTCGATATCCGACTTTAGAAGCCGGAACCTTTGTGTCTAATCATACTATTTCAATTTGGCCCTCTTGGCAAGCTAATTTGGGCAACCAATTAGGGGCTGGTTTACCGGTTGATCCTTTAAATATTATGTCAACAGAAGTAAGGGGTACTTATAATTGTCAAAGCAGTGATCCTAATGAATATGAAAATTGTGTTAATATTTGTACCAGAGATAATGCCGGTAATGCTTTGACTGGTTGTCCGGCCAATCAGCAATGTATAGATAATGAATATTGCAGTATTTGTCCGCCAGGGTATGATCCGGAAACTTGCTGGGATGAAATAAATTCAGATTTTGCTTATGACACTCATCAAGGTTGTGATGAGTCAAAAAAATTAAACGGTTCTTTCAATCTTCATCCGGATGACCCTGAGACACCGGAAAGAGAAAATTTGTGTGAACATGAAGGGGCATTTGTTTATCAATATACGTCTTTAAATGACGGGCAAAGTTATGCTTTAAATTATCGTTTAGAATATACTGAAGCACCGTGTAGTCCGGGGCAGTGTTATTTTGAAAAAACAGATACCTGTTATCAGCCAGGCGCTTGTTTGGCAAATTGTTCAATGGTTGATACTGATGGAGACGGGATAGAAGATGAAATGCAATGTGAGTATCCGGAATATACAAATATTTATTGTTATTTGGGTAATTGGCGTCAGTCCTGTGGTGATGGTTTTGTTCAAACAGGCTGTGGTGAAGCTTGTGATGGCACTAGTACTAGTTTACAAACCGGTGAATTATCATGGTGTGATCAAATGTATAACCCGGGATTTAATCGCGATTGGTATAATGAAGATAATATAACTTCTTCTTGTAATAATGAATGCCAGTGGCAAGGTTTTGATACTTTTGGTTATACTCCGTTACCCTATACACCTGATACTGATGATATTGATTGTGGCGGTTATTGTGGTGATCAGATTAAACAAGCTTTATATGGTGAACAATGCGATATGGGTTCAACGCCAGGAGTCAGAATCCCCACCCCGGCTGATAATGGTTCCGGTGGGATTAGCCGGACTTCTCAATACTTATGTTCTGGTGCTACAGGTATACAAGCTGGTGAACCAATTAATATTGATGCCCAAGCTTGTGAATATTTTGCTAATAGTTATAATGAACCGATTGATACTAACAATAGTTGCGATATTTTAACCTTAGCTAATGTCAATGATGATTGGATAAATCTTTATGAAGAAACTGCTTTAGTGGCTAAAGGCGGGTTTAAAACTGTTTATGATTTTACAATTGATCAGCAGCAAAGCGGTTTTTATAATTTTAGAATCAGAACTGCCAATCAAGGTGATAAAATAAGTAGTTTATCTAATGAGCAGTTAGCTTATATTATTGCTCAAAAACAAGCTGACGATGATTTGCATAATATTACGACTGAAGGCGGGCTTAGTATTCCGGAATATGGTGAGATTGCGGCTGATGATAATCAAAAATATAATTTGTTGCGCAGTTTAATCTATGCGGTTTATTTGGATGGCGATAATCCGGAAAATTTAGTTGATTTTATTATTGTACCGGCCAGTGATCAAATACAAGAACGCAGTATTTCTTTGGGTAGTTTGTCTGCTGGTAACCATACTATTTATTTACATTTTATTGGTGATCATTTTTGGTATGAGTTTAATCCGGGTGATTTGCCGGATTATTTGGGTAATTTTACTAATGCTGATTTGGACGAGAATAATGCTTTAGATATTAATCCGATTTTAGCTTCAGTTTCATTATTTGCTCCTGAATTAGACGTAGGTAATTGTCAAAGTTATGGCGGTTGGTGCGGTGACGGCACTGTTCAATTAGCTTATGATGAAAAGTGTGATATTGGAAGCTATGTTACTCCGTCGTCAGTAGAAACAGTTAATGTAATTAAAAACAGTAGTTTTGAGGAAGTTTTTACACCTTGGCAGATCAGAGAAGGTGAGGTTAGTTTGGATGAAAGTGTTTCTTTTGCCGGAGCTGCCAGTCTTAAAATTAGTTCCGGCTCTTTTGCTGAAACTGCTAAAACTATTTGGCTGGAACAATCTAATACTTTGTTTAAAGATAAGGCTTATAATATTTCTTTTAAAATTAATTTAATCTCCGGAATATTGAATAATATTAGTTTTGAAATTGGCGATAAATCAGCTGATCAATGGTATGGTGGCGCGCAAACAATTAGCTTGGAAGACCAAGCAAGCGCTTGGAGTTATTATCAATTAGATAGTTTTATTCCAACAGAATATGGTTATAAATTTAGGCTTAATTTTAATGTTGATCCTAATACTGAATTTTATATTGATGATATAAAGTTAGTGCCAAGTGATCCAAGTGTTCGGCCACAGTATCAATGCGGCAATGAACCGATTACCGGTCGACTTTGTCAATTTAGAGGCGGGTTTTGCGGTGATGGTGTTGTACAGTTGGAATTTGGTGAAAGTTGTGATGATCGAGTTGGATTAAGTTGCGCTAACGGAGAAGGTTGCGGGCCTAACGGTTATTGTGATGATGATAATATTTGTCGCAGTATTGATTGTAATGATGTTTGCCGTAGTACTTTTTGCGGTGACGGTATAGTGCAAAGGCCTAATTCTTTTGGTGTTAATGAGGTATGTGACTGGGGTAGTGATCCTTTATGTTCTTATAATTGCCGACAGGTTAGAATGGGTGGAGATTGTACCAATGATTTAACCAATCCTTGTGATCCCGATATTGATGAAAATTGTTTTATGTGTGAACAAAATTTATCATGCACTGTTAGGAATTTTGGTGATACTGAAACAAAATGTTTGGGTGCCAGAGGCAGTTATGGTTGTAATAGTAATAATGACTGTATTTTGGGTTATTATTGTGACATTAATACGTCAAAATGTGAACCGGAAATTTCAACTTATTTAAAATATCATCCCAAAGAAGAAACGCAATTAACCCTACCGTCGCCTTCCAATGTTTCTTATGATATTAATATTAGTAAGTGTCCTGAGTTTCGTTATATAACAGCTGAAGATGATAGATATATTTTAGATATTTGCACTGGCATTAATTGGAATTTATTTGATAATATTTCCCGGCCGACTTGGACTTATCAATCGGCCTTAGAAGATGCTTGTGGCGGGGCTTTTCGTTTACCAACAATTTTAGAGCTTTATAGTTTGGTTCGGCAAACCAATCAAGGTTTATTATACGCTGATAAGCAAGGTTTGAATTTATGTCCTTTAGGTTGTGAGTATGATGAAAATGATCCTGATGATTTATGCAATGATCCTTGTGGTGATGATAATTATTTATATTGGTCCGGAACTTGTGTGGAAAGAGCGCGAATTTGTGACGGCGGTGACTTTGACGGCCAGGCGTGTCGGGCGGATTCTGATTGTGGCAGTGGTTCAAGCTGTGTTTTACCGCAACAGGATATTTGTGCTAAAGCTTTGGCGGTTAATTTTAGATATGGCAGCATTGAAGAATATCCAACGATTAATTTCGCCGGTACTGATTATAATGAACAAACAGTTTTAAAAGCTCGTTGCTTAAAAGATACCGTATGCGGTAACGGCGAAATAGAAGAAGGTGAGACTTGTGAATTTTTCAGAACCGCAAACGGGGATTTAATAGAACAGGAAATTACCAGACAATGCAGTGAGTTTGGTTATAATGACGGTTTTTTACATTGTGACCCGGTCAGCTGTACTTATCTTTTTGATAATTGTTATTTTTATTCACAAGTCGGTCAGTCTTGTGAGGATGTTTGCCAAGGTGAGAAAACTTTAGATTGTCAGTCAGTTGGTTTAAATAATACTGATAATCAAACAGCCGGGCAATGGGTGATTGCCAATGACGGTAATTTACTTGATGTTGATCAGGCTGGTAATTGTGTAGCGCAAGAAATTCCAGGTGCTAATCAGACAGATTATTGCAATTATGAGTTTGTTGATAGGGATAAAGCTTGTTTTGATACTTTGACCAATGAATTTGCCCCGGCTAATTCCCAGTTTTCTTATTGTAATTGCGCTGAATAAATAAAATAATTTTTAAATTTATATAACTAGTATGAAAAATTCATTATTTTTCAAAATTTATATTGTCTTGATTGTAATAGTCAGCCTGGCTTTTATTGGTTTTAATCTTTTAGCCCAAGTTGAAACAGAAACAGATTTAAAACAATATGTTAAAGAAGGCGCTTGTCCTGATTTTGTTGATATAACAGAATTAACCATGAAAGATGATTGTACTGGTCTGGTCTGGGCGCGTAATGAGTTACCAACTTATCATGGGGCAGACAAGCCCGGTTATACTTGGCAGCAGGCGATTGACAGTTGTGATAATTTTGTTGAACCTGGTTTATTTCGTTTACCAACAGTTGAAGAATTATTAAGTTTGGTTAAATATCAATGTGATCAAAAGGGTTGTGAAGCCAGTTTGGCCAGGGATTTAAATAATGATGGTGATCCTGATTTTGACATGCCGTTTTTTGCCAACGCGACTTATTGGTCAATTAATGATTTTAATGAGTCGCCAGCTTGGACTGATCCGACAGCAATGCCAAGTCCTGGGCATGAGGATCGGGATTATAAACGGTCGGTTAATTTATCAAATGGCGAAGTTGATTCACCGGTTTTTAGTAAAAATATACGTTTGAATGCTTGGTGTGTAATGGATCGCGACCCGCAAATCATTGAAAAAAATTTTATTGCCGTAAGCACGGCTGGGATTACTAATGGTAATGGCACGGCTGCGACTGGCGGGCAATTAAAAACTGTTTATAATCGTCAATGCAGTACGGATGATGATTGCGATGCTTTAAGCGGCACTGTTTGTGAAAATGGTTTTTGTACTGATATACCAGCGACTAATAATATT